>JBFGBS010000118.1:0-6452 GCA_041567475.1 Arthrobacter sp. | reverse complement strand
CCTTGAGGACGCGCAGTGCCTGGGTGCCGGAGTAGTCGAATTCGGCCGCCTGGCCGATCACGATCGGGCCGGACCCGATGACCATGACGCTCTTGAGGTCAGTTCTCTTGGGCATTACTTCTTGTCCTCAGTCTTGGAATCAGTGGCAGTCTTGGAGTTTGTCTCTGTCTTTGCAGAAGAGTCGGCCATCAGGTCGATGAAGCGGTCGAAGAGGTAGGCGGCGTCGTGCGGGCCGGCCGCGGCTTCGGGGTGGTACTGCACGGAGAAGGCCGGAATGTCGAGGCAGGAGAGGCCTTCGACGACGTCGTCGTTGAGGCTCACGTGGCTGACCTCAACGCGGCCGTACCGCTCCTCGGGGGCCCGGGTGGCGCCGTCGAGCGGCGCGTCCACGGCGAAGCCGTGGTTCTGCGAGGTGATCTCGACCTTGCCGGTGCGGCGGTCCATGACCGGCTGGTTAAGGCCGCGGTGGCCGTAACGCAGCTTGTAGGTGCCGAAGCCCAGGGCCCGGCCCAGGATCTGGTTGCCGAAGCAGATCCCGAAGTACGGGATTTTCTCATCCAGCACCGAGCGGAGCAGCTTGACCTGGTTGTCCGCGGTGGCGGGGTCCCCGGGACCGTTGGACATAAAGAATCCATCGGGGTTGACGGCCTTGACGTCGGCGAGGGTTGCCGTGGCGGGCAGGACGTGGACGCGGATGCCGCGTTCGGCGAAGCGGATAGGGGTCATCCGTTTGATCCCCAGGTCGATGGCGGCGATGCTGAACCGCGGTTCACCGTCCCAGCCGTGGTCCTTCGGTTCCACGGTGTAGGCGGCCTCGACGCTGACCTCCTCGGCGAGCCGGGAGCCTTCCATCGGGGTGCTGGCCTGGACCGCGTCGAGGAGCTCCTTGTCGGTGGCGCGGGCGGCGTCGCCGGAGAAGATGCCGGCGCGCATGGTCTTGTGTTCGCGCAGGTGGCGGGTGATGGCGCGGGTGTCGACGCCCTGGATGCCAACGACGCCCTGCTCGGTGAGTTCCTCGTCGAGGCTGCGTTCGGAGCGCCAGTTGGAGGGGCGGCGGGCGGCGTCGCGGACGATGTAGCCGGCCACCCAGATGCGGCGGGACTCGGCGTCGTCGGCGTTGACGCCGGTGTTGCCGATGTGCGGCGCCGTCTGCACGACGAGCTGCCGGGCGTAGGAGGGATCGGTGATGGTCTCCTGGTAGCCGGTCATGCCGGTGGCGAAGACCGCCTCGCCGAGGGCGGTGCCCGTGGCGCCGTAGCTGGCGCCGCGGAACATCCGCCCGTCCTCGAGGACGAGGACGGCGGGCGCGGAGGATGTTGCTGTTACGTCGGTCTTTACTGCGGTGGGGTCCGTCACGTTGTTACTTTCCACTATCGGCATTCGCCTGAGGGGCTGCGGAGATCAATTCCTGTAAGGCCATAAGAAGGGTTGTTTTGTCCTGCGCACGTCGGGTGCGGAAGCCGGTGTCCAGTTCGCGGTCGCCCAGCATCCAGCTCAGCACCAGCAGGCCGTCCTTTTCGACGAACTTTCCGGCCATGCCGCTGTCCTGGCGTATTCCGGTGAGCCGCGCCGCCGGGATGAACACCGGGCCTGCGCCGGACCGGTCGAAGAGGACACCTTGCGGGTAGACGTTCAGTTCGGCGTTGGTGCGGATCCCGAGGCCGTGCACGGCGATCCGGTCCAGCCAGTCACCGGACGTGGTGGAGGCCACGTACTGGCCGTCGGCCGCAGCCAGCGGGTTGCCAAGGGCGGCGGGAACTTCCGGCAGGGGCTCGACGTCGGCCTGCCGGCGGAGCCGGTTCCGCCAGCCGATGCCCAGGAGCGCGATGACGACGACGGCGAAGGCGAGCATGGCCAGTCCGGCGGGAATCCGGTCCATCAGTTCGTGGCCGCCGCGTCGGCAGCCGGCCGGGCCGGGGACTCCGGAAGCCACCGGTACGGTGTGTTGAGCTTGCCGTCGAGGACGGTGGGGTGGCCCTTGAAGAACGTTGCCACGACCTGCCCGGGGAGTTCCCGGCCGGCAAACGGTGAGTTACGGCCCATGGTTGCCATCTTAGAAGGGTCCACGGTCCAACGCGCAGCCGGGTCGACGAGTATGACGTTGGCAGGCTCCCCTGCCTCCAGCGGACGGCCCTGGTCCGCCAGCCGGCCGATGCCGGCCGGTGCTGTCGAGGTGACGCGGGCGAAGTCGGCCCAGCTCATCAGCCCGGTTTCGATCATGGCGTGCTGCACCACGGAGAGCGCGGTTTCCAGGCCGGTCATGCCCATCGCGGCCTGGGCCCATTCGCATTCCTTGTGCTCGCTCGGATGCGGGGCATGGTCCGTGCCGACGACGTCGATCGTTCCGTCGGCGAGACCGGCCCGCAACGCCTGGACGTCGGCGTCGGTGCGCAGCGGCGGGTTGACCTTGTAGACGGGGTCGTAGCTGCGGGCCAGCTCATCGGTCAGCAGCAGGTGGTGCGGCGTGACCTCGGCGGTGACGTTGACTC
The DNA here is from genome assembly GCA_041567475.1 of Arthrobacter sp. GTDB lineage: Bacteria > Actinomycetota > Actinomycetes > Actinomycetales > Micrococcaceae > Arthrobacter. The sequence goes on along the minus strand of JBFGBS010000118.1, from coordinate 3,963 downwards.
CGCGGGACTTGGCCCAGCGGATGATCTCGACGGACCCGGCGGTGGACACGTGGCAGACGTGCAGCCGTGACCCGACGTGCTGGGCGAGCAGGACGTCGCGGGCAATGATGCTCTCCTCGGCGACGGCAGGCCAGCCGGCGAGGCCGAGGACGGCGGAGACTTCGCCCTCGTTCATCTGGGCTCCGGCCGTGAGGCGGGGTTCCTGGGCGTGCTGGGCGACGACGCCGTCGAACGCCTTGACGTATTCGAGGGCGCGGCGCATGATCACGGGATCGTGCACGCAGATGCCATCGTCGGAGAAGACCCTGACCTTGGCGCGGGAATCGGCCATGGCGCCGAGTTCGGCGAGCTGCTCCCCCGCAAGGCCGACGGTGACGGCTCCGACCGGGCGGACGTCCACCCACCCAGCGGTCCGGCCCAGGGTGTGGACCTGTTCCACCACCCCGGCGGTGTCCGCCACCGGGGTGCTGTTGGCCATCGCGTGGACGGCGGTGAAGCCGCCGAGCGCGGCGGCCCGGGTGCCGGTTTCGACGGTTTCGGCGTCTTCGCGGCCGGGTTCGCGCAAGTGGGTGTGGATGTCCACCATGCCGGGGAGGGCCACGAGGCCGGCTGCCTCGATGACGGTGGCGCCGCCGGCCTGGAGGTTGTGCCCGCGTTCGGCGATGGCTCCGTCGCGGATCAGGAGGTCCTCAGCTGCGCCGCCGAGGATCGCGGCACCGCGGATGAGGTAGCCGCCGCTGGTGCTCTCGTTTTGTTGCTGTTCAGCCATCAGTGGCTCTCCTTGGTCGAAGTGGCGGCGGTGGCATGGGCGGCCGTGGCCGGGGCGGGCTGCTCGCGGGTGTCCCCGGAGAGCAGCAGGTAGAGGGCCGCCATCCGGATGGAGACGCCGTTGCGGACTTGGGCAAGCACGGTGGAACGGGGCGAATCCGCGGCGGCGGAGGATATTTCCAGGCCCCGGTTCATCGGGCCCGGGTGCATGATGATGGTGTCCTTGAGGCCGAGCCGCTCGAGGGTACGGAGCCGGTTGTCATCGAACCCCCAGCGCCGCGAGTATTCCCGGGCGGTCGGGAAGAATGAGGCGTTCATGCGTTCGCCCTGGACCCGGAGCATCATCATGGCGTCGACTCCCTTCGCGAGGGTCGCGTCCAGGTCGTAGCTGACCTGGCAGGGCCATGCATCCACGCCGATGGGCAGGAGGGTGGGCGGTGCGACGAGGGTGACGTCGGCGCCCAGGGTGCGGAGCAGCCAGACGTTGGACCGCGCCACCCGGGAGTGCAGCACGTCGCCGGCGATGGCGACGCGCATGCCGGTCAGGTCCGCCCCCGCGGACGGCGTGCCGGCCAGCTGCGACCAGTGCCGGCGCATGGTGAAGGCGTCCAGCAGCGCCTGGGTGGGGTGTTCGTGGGTGCCGTCGCCGGCGTTGATGACGGCGGCGTCGATCCAGTCGGTGGCTGCCAGCCGGTGCGGTGCACCGGAGGCCCAGTGCCGGATGACGACCGCGTCGGCGCCCATCGCAGCCAGTGTTTGGGCGGTGTCCTTGAGGGATTCGCCCTTGGAGACCGAGGAGCCTTTCGCGGCGAAATTAATGACATCCGCGGAGAGCCGCTTGGCGGCTGCTTCGAAGGAGATCCGGGTCCGGGTGGAATCCTCGAAGAACAAGTTGACGACGGTGCGGCCGCGCAGGGCGGGCAGCTTCTTGACCTCGCGCTCCCCCACGGCGGCCATCTCCTCGGCGGTGTCGAGGATGCGGACGGCGTCGGCCCGGCTCAGGTCCTGGGTTGAGAGCAGGTGCCTCATGCGAGAGCCTCAATGACGACCTCGTTGACCGGTACACCGTCTGCCGTGTCGGTTTCCTCCAGCCGGACCCTGACCTTCTCTGCGGAGGAGGTGGGCAGGTTCTTGCCGACGTGGTCGGCCCGGATGGGAAGCTCCCGGTGTCCGCGGTCGATCAGCACGGCCAGCCGGACAATGCGGGGGCGGCCGAGGTCGATGATGGCGTCCAGGGCGGCACGGATGGTCCGGCCGGAATAGAGGACGTCGTCAATCAGGACAACCACTTTGTTATCGATCCCGGTCCGCGGCAGCACGGTGGGGTACGGGGGCCGCGTGGGGTGGTGTGAGAGGTCGTCGCGGAACATCGTCACATCGAGCTGGCCGACGATTGCGGCGGCGTCCACGGAGGGATCGGCGGCGGCGATCTTGGCGGCGAGGCGGACTGCGAGCGGGTAGCCGCGGAGCGGAATGCCGAGCAGGACGAGGTCCTGGGAGCCCTTGTTGGCCTCAAGAATTTCATGGGCAATACGAGTGAGGGCGCGGTCGATGTCAGCCTGGTTGAGGACAACCCTGGTGAGCACAACTTTTGCCGGACCCGGCGCTGATGGCACAGAAGTCAAAACCCGTCTCCCCTTTCCCCGCCTCACGGGACGGAATTAAAAAAGGAACATTTGTGCCTTCAAATTACCACAACGGGCCCGGCAAAACCCCTCCATGACGGGCGGCCTGCATCACAGCGGTAGGGCCCGGGGGCGTCTGCCGCCTACGCTGGGTCCATGACGAACAACGGGCCGGCCTATCCCCCCTCCGGCGGAGGTCGCGGGGGCCGGGAACCTCTTCCGGAGCAAACCAATCCCACGTGGCTGGGGCGCGTCGAACCCCGGCACTACAGGCCGGCGCCGCACGACGGCGGTGAGCTCCGGCAGGTCCTGCCGCCGCCGTATCCGGCCGGGCCGTACCGCGCGAGCCGCGGCCTCGGCGGGCTGGTGGCGGCGGGCGGCGTGCTGGGCCTCCTCGGCCTGTTCATGGTGCTGCCCTTCCTGCTCGAGCGCACAGGGACGGCGGGCTTCGTGGTGGGTTTTGTGGCATCCCTGGTCCCGCTGTCGGCGGTGCTGCTGGCCGTGTTCGTCATTGACCGGTGGGAACCGGAACCGAAGCGGCTGCTGCTGTTCGCGTTTACCTGGGGTGCGGTGGTGTCCATTGCCGTCACGATGCTGATCCAGCCGTTCTTCACGCTGGCCGCCGGCCCGGCGGCCGGGCTGGATCCGACGGCCTTCGCGGTGATTGTCCAGGCGCCCGTGGTCGAGGAGTTCGCCAAATCACTCGGGCTGCTGTTGATTCTGCTGTTCGCCCGGAAGCATTTTGACGGGCCCGTCGACGGCGTGGTGTTCGCCTTCACCATCGCCGGCGGCTTCGCGTTCACCGAAAACATCCTGTACTTCGGCCGCGCCATCGCCGGTTCGGACACACCCGGCGCGGACCTCGCCACGGTCTTCTTCCTCCGGGGCGTCATGTCGCCCTTCGCACACGCCATCTTCACCGGGACAACCGGGCTGGTCCTGGGCTTCGCCGCCCGCCGCGCGGGCCCCGGGCTGGCCGTCGTCGCGTTCGGCGTCGGACTCGTCCCGGCGATGCTGCTGCACAGCATGTGGAACAGCATGGGCTCGGACTTCCTCCTCCAGTACTTGTTCGTGCAGGTGCCGATTTTCCTCGCCACCCTCCTGTTGATCGTGCTGCTCCGGGTGGCGGAGAACAGGCTGACCCGGCAGCGGCTGCGGGAGTACGCTGCGGCCGGGTGGTTTGCCCCGTCGGAAGTGGACGTTCTGGCCACGGCGGCCGGCCGCCGCACCGCACTGCGCTGGGCCGCGTCCCGCGGCCGGCGGCCGCAGATGAAGGCGTTCGTGCGCGCAGCGACCCGGCTCGCCTTCACCCGGCAGCGCGTTCTCAGCGGCCGGGACGTGGCGGCCCACCAGCTTGACGAACAGCACCAGCTCGCGGGTATCGCAGCCCTGCGCGATTCCGTCCTGCGCTGAGCATGGAAGAGCCCCGTCCAGGCTGGCCTGAACGGGGCTCTTCGGTGGTGCAGCTAGGCGAGCAGCGAAGGCTTCAGCTGCTGCAGCCGGCCCAGGAGGCCGTTGATGAAGGTCGGCGACTCATCCGTGGACAGCGTTTTGGCCAAGGCCACCGCTT
>JBFGBS010000117.1:0-6467 GCA_041567475.1 Arthrobacter sp. | reverse complement strand
GGGCGCTGCCCGTCCCGCCGCCGCTCATTTGCGGAAGCAGGCGGGCCTCAGCTTCCTCGGCCCGCAGCCAGGACGACTCGCGCTGCAGCGCAAGGTCGATGAACTCGGCGGCGTCGGTCATGGTGTCATTCTTTCGCATCAACCGGCGCTGGCGGGCCAGTAACGCGGTCCTTGGGAGAATCCCCACGGACCGGCGCGTGTCCAGATGGATCCCGTCGGTACTGGAAATCAGCCCGACTTCAAGCCCGGGCATTGTTGTGTGGGTTTTGGCGCACTTTTCGCGGCTTGGCGGTACAGCCACGGGCTCACGGCCAAGAGAGCTAAGTCCAGCGCCTGCATAACTCATTTGAACTCCGTAGAACCCAGTTGCAGGGTGTCTCTCCCACAGCACAGCAAGTGTGTTGTTCGTCAACCACAAGAGTGCGAAAACACCCGTGATCAAGGTTTGGCCTTTCGTCGGCCGCTTCCTATCCCTGATGCCCAAGCCCTGAGCCTGATGGCGCCATCAATGCGAGTGAGATCAATCGCTGGCCAGGGAGGAAAGTCCATCACCAGATCCGGTAGCTGTGGCACAACCGGCGCGAACGCCGGCCTGCCCTAGACTCGTGGGGACGCTCCGCGAGGCGTAGTGCGCTCTTGTAACCGCTTGCCCGAAGGGACCCGACTCAATGTCAGAAGATTCCGCCATTCAGTCCGCCGACCAACAGCAGACCACTGTCCGGTGGGGAATCCTTGGCACCGGGTACATCGCAGGCCTGCAGACCGAGGACCTGACCGAGCACGGGTTCACGGTCCACGCGGTGGGCTCCCGGAACCTGGCCACGGCCGAGGAGTTCGCCGCCCGGTACCGGATTCCGTCCCCGCACGGCAGCTACGAGGACCTGGTCGCCGACCCGGACGCGGACATTGTCTACATTTCGACGCCGCACCCGTTCCACTACGAGAACGCGCTGCTGGCTCTCAAGGCCGGCAAACACGTGTTGATCGAAAAATCCTTCACCATGAATGCCCGGCAGGCGCAGGAGATTGTGGACCTGGCCGAGTCGCTGGGCCTGGTGGTCCTCGAGGCCATGTGGACCCGGTACCTTCCGCACATGATCCGGATCCGTGAGCTGATCAGGTCCGCAGCACTGGGAGACGTCCGGACCGTCATCGCGGACCACAACCAGAACCTGCCCAAGGACCCCGCGCACCGGCTCAACGATCCGGCGCTCGGCGGCGGCGCGCTATTGGACCTGGGGATTTATCCTGTGTCCTTCGCCTTCGACGTGTTCGGGGCGCCGGCAAACATCCGGGCGATGGCGAGCATGACAGCCACCGGCGTGGACCGGCAGACGGCGATGATCTTTGAATACGCCGACGGGCAGCAGGCCCTGTTGCACTGCGCGCTGGACACCGCCGGGCCGAACCGTGCCGCGATCATCGGCACCGAGGGACGGATCGAGATCCCGTCAGTCTGGTACGCGCCGTCGCCGTTTACCAGGTACGACGCCGACGGAAACGTCGTCGAGGTCTTCGACGAGCCGGTCACCGGCCGCGGCATGCAGTACCAGGCGCGGGAAATGGAGCGCCTCATTAGCACCCGCACCCTCGCCAATGACATCCTGCCGCCGCGGCAAAGCGTCGCGGTAATGGCGGCGCTGGATGAGGTCAGGCGGCAGATCGGGCTTGAATACGCCAGCGACGTGAACAGTTAACGCCCGGCGCCGACAGAGCCTGCGCTCTGCCCGGGTCGCCGGCGACAGCATTCAACTATGTCTGCGCCCGAGCACCTGGCCGAGAATGCGGACCCCCTGCGGAAAGGCGCCGGCGTTCGGCCCGGCGTAATTGAGCCGGATGAACGGACCTGCGGGTTCTGCCGGGAACCATTCGGCGCCGTCAGCGATCATGACTTTTTCGCGTTGACAGTCGTCGACCAACTGTTCGACGTCGGTGCCGTCGGGCAGGCGGATCCAGAGGTTGAGCCCACCCCTGGGAATAAGCTCAATGTGGGCCTGCGGTGCGTGCTCGCGCAAGCTCGTCACCAATAAGTCGCGGCGCGATTCGAGCTGGTGGCGGAGACCGCGCAAGTGCGTCTGCCAGCCCGGTTGGGTGACGACGTCGAGCGCTGCCGCCTGGAGCAGCCCGCTGACGTACATTGACTCGGCCCCGCGGTCGGCAAGGATTCGATCGCGCGCAGGTCCCCTGGCGATGACGGCGGCGATGCGGATGGCCGGGGACACGCTCTTCGTCAGTGAACGCAGGTAGACAACATGCCCGGAATCGTCGCGCGCGGCAAGGGGCACGGGAGTGGTGTTGATACCGAAGTCGTGAGCCCAGTCATCTTCAACGAGGAACGCCCCGTGCCTGCGGATGACAGCCAGGATCTGCTCGCACCGCGGCGCCGGCCACTGTGCGCCGGTGGGGTTCGCATAATTCGGTTGTGCATAAAATACGCGCGCGCCGGTTTCCTCGAACGCCCGGGACAGCTCGTCCGGGTCGGGGCCGGCTGACCCGCTGGGCACCGGGACGACCCGCACCCCTGCCTGGGTGGCAGCCAGGATCGCTCCCCAGTAGGTCGGGGATTCCATGAGCAGCGGCTGCCCGGGTCCCACCAGCGCCTTGAAGATAGAGCTGAGGCCGCTCTGGCTTCCCGGCAGCACAATGACGTCGCTGGGTGCCGGCGGGGCGGTCCCCGCCGCCGCCGAGGTGCCCAGCTCATGCGCAAACCAGGACTGCAATTCAGGAAGCCCCGCCACCGGGGGGCGGGACACGGCTGCCTCGCTCCGGGCAGCTCTCGTGAGGGCCGCACGCACGAGCCGCTCCGGCAGCAGTTCCCGGTCCGGATAGCCGGCATGGAACGCAATGACATCGTTCGAGGTATTGCGCATCGTGGAGGACGCGGGCCGGGGAGTCGTAAGCGGCGAACGCAGCGCCGCCGTTTGCCAGCCGTAGTCGGGCGGGCGTGCGTTCCGTACGGCCCGCACAAAGGTCCCGACGCCGGGCCGGCTCTCGATCAGGCCCTGCGCCGCCAGCGTCTGGAGGGCCTTCTGTACCGTCACCGGGCTGGCCTGGTATTCGGCGACCAGCGACCGTGTGGATGGCAGCCGGGACCCCGGTGCCGCTCCGGCAATCCATTCGCTTAAGCGCGTCACAATCCGCGAACTGCTATCGTTGTTCATGAATACTAAGAGTAGCGCTACTGTCCCTTTGCGGCCAGTGATACCGCCTCGGCAGCCCGCCGGATTATGGTGGGGGCTCCTGGGAGTGGTGGCATTTTCTTTCACGGTGCCGTTTACCCGGGTGGCTGTCGGCGGTCTCTCACCGTTGTTCACCGGTTCCGGCCGTGCGGTCGTCGCCGCTGTCCTCGCCACGATCGCGCTCACGCTGACCCGTCAGCGCCTGCCCCGGGGCTTGCAGTGGTGGCGGCTTGCCGTGATCGCCGGCGGCATCGTTGTCGGCTTCCCGCTGCTCACGTCGTTTGCGCTCACCACGGCGCCTGCCAGCCATGGCGCAGTCGTCATTGCACTCCTTCCAGCCGCAACAGCTACGGCAGCGGTCCTCCGCACCGGCGAGCGCCCAAGCGCAGCCTTTTGGATGATGACAGTCCTGGGCGCTTGTGCGGCAATGGTCTTCGCTTTTGCGCAGGCTGGCGGCCCGGGGCAGCTGCACTGGGCTGATCTGGCGCTGTTGGGCGCCGTCGCGGCAGCGGCCATCGGGTACGCCGAGGGCGGCCTGCTCGCACGTGAGCTCGGCGCCTGGCAGACCGTCTCCTGGGCGCTCGTGCTGGCAGCTCCGCTCATGCTGCTGTTGGCCGCGCTGGCCGGCGCCGGGCAGCCGCCGGCAGCGTCCCCGGCAGAATGGGCCGCCTTTGCCTATCTCGGCGTCGTCAGCATGTTCCTGGGATTCTTCGCCTGGTACCGCGGCCTGGCGATCGGCCCGATAACCCGGGTCAGCCAGATCCAACTCATCCAGCCCGTTCTGACCATCTGCTGGGCAGGGCTGCTGCTCGGCGAGACGCTAACCGGAGCCACCATCCTTGGCGGGCTCGCCGTCGTTCTCTGCGCGGGGGCCGCAGTTCGCATACGATCCCGCCCGCCCATGCAGCGGACACCCTGACGCCGCACCATTTCCGACAATCCCGCAAAAAAAGAAGGAAGATCCCCATGTACGTCCCAGCGCACTTCGCGGCCGGCCCCGGCGCCATCCGCGATCTCCTGACCCGGCCGGCCGCGGCCAACCTGGTCACCGTCACCGCCCAGGGCCTGCTCGCCACGCTGCTGCCGTTCGTCTACGAACCGTCGGCCGGCGAGCACGGCGCCCTGCACGGCCATCTTGCCCGGAACAACGCCCAGGGCGTCGAAGCCGCAACCGGGGAATCCCTCGTCATCATCCAGGGCGCGGATGCCTACATTTCCCCATCCTGGTACGCGTCCAAGGCCGAGCACGGCCGGGTGGTACCGACCTGGAACTACTCGACCGCCCACGTGTATGGCGGTCTCGTCATCCACGAGGACCCGCTCTGGCTCGGGGACCACGTCCGGCGGCTGACCGACCTGCACGAAGCCCAGTCTGAGCAACCGTGGTCGGTGGACGATGCACCCGGGCACTACATCGCCGGCCAGCTGCGCGCCATCGTGGGCGTCGAGCTGATCATCACCAGGATTGAAGCCAAGGCCAAACTCAGCCAGAACAGGCCCGACCGCGACGTCGACGGCATCGTCTCAGGCCTGGCAGCCCGCGGGCAGCATGAGAGTGCCGCCGACGTCGCCCGGGCTAACTGCGGGCGCGCCTCGGCCGCCGGCTAGCCCGCCAGCTCCGCTCCGCCGGGCAGGACGACGACGGCGCCACTCGCCGTCGAGTCCGGATTCAACATCCAGCCGACCCGCTTGACCGTGCGGAGCATCACCACGCTTTCCACCAGATCGATGCCCGGGACCTTTTGCTGGAGGTTGAGTTCAGCGTCCATCACGTCGGCCAGGGAATGAAGCCACATGATGATCACGAAGTTCGTCGGCCCGGTAGTGGAAGCGCTGAGCCGGACGTCCCGGATGGTCCGGATCGCCGCCGCCGCGGCCTCATGCTGGCCGGCCGGGACGGTCGCGAACCATTGGCAGGTGACCGGGAAGGACGAGTAGCGCTGCGCCACCTCGCATCGCAGGGAAAGGATCCCGCTGGCGAGCACGCGGTTCAACTGGCGCTGGACGGTGGCCGGGTTTCGACCGAGCGCGCGTGCAATCTCGGCCGCCGTCACCCGTCCGTCTTCCGCGAGAAACGGCAGCAGGTCAAGATGGCTGGCCGGCAGCGGCGCTGGCACGGCGTCCGGACGGCCGGGCGCCGACTGCGGGGCGAGCGCCAGTGACCGGAGGGATGCCTGCTGGGCTTTGCTCAGCACGTTCAGTCGCCACGCATTGCCGCCGGTGTGCAGCCGCGTGCACAGTGCTGTCTGGTATTTCAGCAGCCCGTCGATGTCCTTCAGCCGTGACACGACGCGGGTGCTGAAGTCCTCCAAGGACGGGGCGATGACCGTCAGCATAAGGTCTCGGTGGCTCGCGGCCTCTTCAATGGTGACGATCTCCGGGATCGCGGCGAGTTGGGCTGTGACGTCATCCCTGCGGTTCATCTCGCAGTCCACGGCGACAAACGCGAGGCACATCTGCTTCGGGTCGCCGATCAGGTGCGCCGTGACCCAGGACGCGCCGCCCGAGCGCAGGCGCTCCCACCGGGCCGCGAGCGTGGTCGCGTGGACTCCCAGCACCTCGGCGGCGTCGGCCCAACTCACACGAGGCGCTATCTGCAGCGCATTGATCAGGGCAAGATCGTCCTCGCTGAGCTCCACACCCACTCCCCTCCAATTCTTCTGGTCCACTCCCTCGGTTCCACTCCGCTGGGTGCATATTTCTTGTGCTTTCGGGCATTCAAATGCATTTTTCCAGATCCTCCGATCGATGTGAAGTATGCCACTCACAATGGAGCTAAGGAGCAAAACCAGCCAAGGAGTTAACGTGCCGATTGATGCAGACGCCCGGGAAATTCAGGGGGACCTCGCCCGGTTCCGCCATGATCTGCACCGGGAACCCGAAATCGGCCTGCAGCTTCCCCGCACGCAGGAAAAGGTGCTGGAGGCTTTGGAAGGGCTCCCGTTCGAAGTCACCCTGGGCAAGGAGACGACGTCGGTCACCGCGGTCCTGCGCGGCACCGCACCCGGGACCGCGGCCGGCTCCACACCCGGTTCCACCCCCGGCGCCGGCCGGCCCGCCGTGCTCCTCCGGGCGGACATGGATGGCCTCCCGGTCCAGGAGAAGACCGGCGTCGAGTACACCTCCGTGACCGACGGCGCCATGCACGCCTGCGGCCACGACCTCCACACCGCCATGCTGGCCGGCGCCGCCACACTGCTGGCCGAACAGCAGCACCGGCTCGCGGGCGACGTCGTGCTGATGTTCCAGCCGGGCGAGGAAGGCTTCGACGGGGCGAGCTACATGATC
>JBFGBS010000116.1:0-6521 GCA_041567475.1 Arthrobacter sp. | reverse complement strand
CGCGGCGCCAACACGGGCCGTATCTGACTCCGCGTTGCTTTCCGCCAGCGGGAAGACGGCACTGACCCGCCATTGCCCGTCCGTCAGCCCCGTCATCAGGCGGCCGCCAAGGCGTTCAACCCGCTCGCGCATGAAGCCCAGCCCGAACCCGCCCCGCGGGGTGCGGCCCGGGTTGGGATCCCCGGTGGCCGCCCGGTTGGAGACTTCCAGGGCCAGTTCCCGGGCCGTCGCGTCCAGCACAATCCGGACCGGGGCTCCGGGCTCGGCGTGCACAACGACGTTGGTGCTGCACTCGCGCAGCACCGGCAGGACACCGAGTTGGACCGCCGCGGGCAGCGAGTCCAGATCTCCCGCGACCTGGACGTCCGTGGGAAAACCAAGCCGGCGCAGATTCCCGACGACGTCGGCGACGGCGCGGGAGAGCGACGAGTCCGCCGGGGCCGGTTCCGCACCCGTTCCGGGGGACAACACCCGCATCATCGCGCGCAGGTCGGCGAGGGACCGGTGGGCGGCGTCCGAGATCGCCTCGAGGCTCTGCTGCCGGAAGACAGCGTTGTGGCCGGACAGGGCGGCGTCGGCCTGCAGCGCGATGACCGTGACGTCGTGTGCAATAACGTCGTGGAGGTCGCGGGTCATCTGCCGGCGCCCGGCGAGGAGCGCCTCCGAGTGGTCCAACGCCAATTGCTGCTGCGCCGCGGTGGTGCGCTCCAGTTGCTCCCGCGAACGGACCCCGGCCCGGCAGATGCCGTACAACAGGGAAACCGCCACGGCGAGGACGACGTTGATCACCAGATAGTCGTACGGGATGAGTGCCGCGTTCACGGTCATCCACACCAGCACCAGCACCAGCACCCCGAAACTTACCCGCCGGCTTCCGGTGAAAGCGCAGATCAGGACGGTCAGGCTCAGGAACAGCAAGGCGTGGGATGCCGGCCGGTCCAGTTCGGGTACGGCCCCGGCCAACGTCACGAGCGCCCCGGGCCAGCACCGCATGGTGGCCAGCAACGGGCCGAGGGCCAGCAGGACGAGGCTGGCCAGCGGCAGCACCAAGGACGCGCCGCCGGCCTCCTCGTTGAGCAGGCCCGGCAGATCGGTCAGCAGCGACCAGGCCGCGAGGGCTGCCACGCCTGCCTGCCCCCACGCCGGCAACGGACGGGAGCGGTACGTCAGCGGATCCTGCAACCAATGGCGGGCGCCCGGGCGGACCCCGGCGGACGGTTCGGCGTTCATGCGGCCCACCCTACCGACCAAGGCGGACCGGGCACCGGATTTAGCAGCCGAAGAACAGGCAGCGCAGCTTCGCGAACTCGTCCCGGAAGCCTTCGGATGCCACCATCCCGGCCCCGGGGGCTGAAATTTTCGGTGTGGACGTAACGGCCGGGGACAGGGCCGGTCCGGCGGCCGGGAGCGGCGCAGCCTGGGCCGGTGCGGCGGTGGTGGCCAGCATGGCTGCCAGGACGATGGCTGCCGAACGTGCACGGAACCGTTTCATGTTTTTCCCCCAAAGATGGATAAATGCGGCTCTGGACAGTATTTTCGATTCTGCGGGTCCTGCGGTAGCTACAAAAGTCCACATTCGAGTCCGCCGATAGTTGCAGGATGGAAGGGAACACCGTGGATGATATCCGTGTCCTGGTCGTCGAGGACCAAGGCCTGATGAGCCAGGCACTGAGCATGTTCATCGACGGCGCCGCCGGGATGGTGTGCATCGGCATCGCCGGGGACGGTCTGGCCGCCGTCGAGATGGCATCCCGGCTGCAGCCGGACGTGGTGTTGATGGACATGCAGTTGCCGGTCCTGGACGGAATCGAGGCCACCACACGGATCCTGGACTCGGGGTGCCGTCCGGCGATTTTGGCCATCACCACGTTTGCCACGGGAGAATACCTCGTGCCCGCCTTCCGGGCGGGCGTCCAAGGGTTCATCGTGAAGGACTCGCGCCCGGCTGAGGTCGCCGACGCCATCCGCCAGGCCCACGCCGGCACCATGGCCATCAGCCCCCAGGTCGCCGAGGCGCTGGTCAAGGAAGTCATCGCGAAGGCCGCGGCACCCGGGGAACAGCCCGCCGCGCTGCGCGATCCATTGACCGGACGGGAGACCGAGGTCCTCGAAATGATCGGACAGGGGCTGAGTAACCGCGACGTCGCGGCAGCCCTCTTCGTCACGGAAGCCACGGTTAAGGCCCACGTGGGCAGGTTGATGGCTAAGTTCGGCGTGAAGAACCGTGTCCAGCTCGTCGTCGGCGCGGCCCGGCGCGGCCTGATCACGCTCTAAGCGGCGCGGACCCCGGACGGTAGACAAAAGTAGCCCTACCGTCCGTCAGACTGTGGACTTTTTGGCGACGCGCGGGAGTGACGCGGATTCCTACAGTTGGACCACCGGGACCCCCGGTTCACCACAGTTCGATGAAGGCTTCTCACTCCGAAGGAAGTAACCATGAACATCACAGCAAAACGCACAACAGTGATCGCGGCCGCCGCAGCCGTGGCGGCCGTCGGCCTGGTGGTCGGCAGCATCGCCGTCGCCTGGGTTGCCGGCGCACTGGGTATCTCGACGGCGGCGGCAAGCCAGATCGTCACCGCAGTCCAGGTCGGCGGCTGGGCACTGACCCTCGTCGGGGCTGCCTTCGGCTTCGGCGTCGGCAGCGCTTTTGTTGCAACCGTCCGCTGGTACATCACCCGCAAGGGCAAGACCATCGCGATCGCGTAGCGGCGGCCGGTAGCCATGAGCAGCCTCGTCCGGAGCACCTTCATCCCGGCAGGGCCCCGCGCCAGAAGCGTCGCCGTGTCCCTGGCCTTGACGGCCCTGCTGTTCCTGGCGGGGCTGCTCATCGGTTACCAAAGCCTGCAGGCCTTCGCGCAGCTGGCAAAAGAGACCCCGGCGGCCGAGGGCTGGAACTTCGGCACCATCGCCGTCCGGAACCTCGGTGTGGCCTGTCTGCTGTATTCGGGCGCGATCACGGCAGGCGCAGCCACCGTGGTGACGCTGCCGCTGCTCGGACTCTACGTCGGCGCAACTGCGAAAATCGGCGTCGTCACCGCCGGCGTGCAGCCGCTTGTGGGCTCCGTGCTCTGGTACGTCCCGTTCGAATTTCTGGGCTGCCTGGTGGCCGCCGCCGCCGGCATCTACCCGGTGGTCACTGCACTCCGGCGGCGCCGGCCCGGCTCCGCAGCGATCGCCATGTACGTTGCGGCGCTTCCCGGTTCGATGGCATTGTTCGCCGCCGGCGCCGCCCTCATCCTTTGCGGGGCCGCCGTCGAGGCCGTCCTCATTTCGTAAGCGAGAAAGTGAAGGTCATGACTGCCCTACCGCAGGCTCCCCGTATCGAGGCACCCGATGCCGCCGCCCCCGCCACCCACCGCGCTGTCCGCTGGCTGGTCTATGCCGCCGTGATGGGCATGCTCCTGCTGCGCCTGCCGCAGACCCGCGCCATGCTTGAGGCACGCGTCCCGGTGGAGGCCCCCGAAGAGCTGGAACCGGAGCTGCTCCAACTTGCCGTCTCCGTGGCCCTCGTCCTGGGAATCATCGCGTTCGCGATTGTCCTGGCCATCTACCTCGGTCTCGCCCGGTTGCTGGAAAAGCACCTCTTCCGCGGCACTCTCCGGCTCGGCCGGACAATGCACATCGGGTTGTTCACGGCCATCATCGTTGCGACCCTCGTACCGCTGCAGGTCTGGTCATTCGCCAGCGGAGCCATGCCGGCCAGCGCCGCAAAAGCGCTTCCCGTCGTGTTGCTTTGCCTGACGGTCCTTGTCCTATACCGTCAGTCCCTGGAGCAAGTCGGGCGGCGGCGCGCGGTCCTGGTGGGCGTGGTTGCCATTGCCCTGGGCGCAGCCGTGTCCATCGTTTAGCCCTGGCACAAGAGGAGTGGAGCCCCCGCCATGAAACTGAAGACGGAGCATGTAAGACTCGTCCTGGCCGCCATCGTCTTGAGCTGCGCCGGCATGCTGCTGGCGTTCCTGTTGGACGACTCCCTACTCGCCCGGACCGAGCTGGGCGGACTCTCGTCCGTGCTGGCGATGGTCCTGGCCGTGGGCGGAGTCGCGGTGCCGCTGCTGGGCATGTTCGGCCGACTGTCCGATCCGGGCCGCCTGCGCACCGCGGTGTTCCTGGTGGTGCCGCTGCTGACGATGGGAATTTTCCTCGATGGCCGCTTTGATGTCTTCCCCGTCCGCATCCTGTGCCTGACCGGGCTGGTGCTCGCTTTCATCGGCACCGTTGCCGTGCTTTTCAACGCGATGGAGGCCGCGGAGTCGAAGAAGGCTTCCACCCCGAGCCGGTTCCAATGACCGGCCGGGTGCCGGCCGGCCGCCAGCCGGCCAGCGTTGCGGAGCACGGTCCGGCGCCCCGGCCAACGGCTCCGGTCCCGGGATGGTGGACCCGGCTGGAGCTCCTCATCGACCTGCGCTGCGCGGAGCTGGCCAATGCGCTGGGCCTTTCCTGGCGGCTGAGCAGCCTCAAGCGGGTGCTGGTGGTGGCGGCCGCGGCCCTGTGCCTGGCAGTCCCGGCGGCCGGGTACGGATTCGCCCGGATCTTCGCCGTACTCTCCACCGAGGTCCCGGCGCCGGCGCTTCTGGTCCCGCTCGCTGCCTCGCTGGTCCTCTTGTCAGGCCTGAGCCTGGTCTTCGCCGAGGCGCTTGGCCGGTACCGCAATGCGGTGTCCGGGCATCCCAACCGGGCCTACTTCCGGGCGCTCGACGTCCCGGCGTCGCTGGTCCACCTTGTCTACGTCGTCCCCCGGGTCCTCGGCGCTGCCGGCTTCTGGGTGTTGCTGGGCTGCGGCGGGATTGCCGGTCTCCTGGCGGCCACCGCCGACCGGGCGTGGGTGCCCGCCGCCATTGCCGGTATGGTGCTGCAGCCCCTGCTCTGGCTGCCCGGCACGCTCCTGGTCAGTCTGCGCCAGGCCGGGAACGTGCTGGGGGCGGGTGTGCCATTCGGTGCCGGCCTCGCTGCGGCCGCGACGCTCGGGGCCAGCAGCGGACTGGTCCTGGCCCTGGTGCTGCTGCCGCGGCTTTCCCCCGGCGGCAGCGTGCAGCCGGTGTCCCCCGTGGTGCCGGGACAGGAGCACGGAACGGCGCTGACTGCGGTCATGGCGGTTACCCTGCTTGGCCTGGCCGTGCTGTGCCGGAGCGAGTGGCGCAGGCTGCGGTTCCGGTCCTTCCGGGTGGAGACCGCGGCCGTGCCGGCCAGGCAGCCGCGGCTTGGGCGGTCCGCCGGATGGTACTGGTTCCGGTTGCTGCTCAGCCAGCGGGCCCGGAGCTGGCGCCGGCGGGTCGAGGACCGGCTCGGCTGGGCGCTGGCCGGGATCGTGTGTGCGCTGGCCGCGGCCCGTGCGGCAGGCGCCCCGGACCTGGCCGGCCTCGGCGCCCTCCCCGGCGCGGCGGCCTCGAACATCGTCCTGGCAGCGGCCTTCGGCAGCGCCATGCTGGGGCTGACCGGAGCCGAAATGACCCTCGGGGACCTGGGCCGCAGGGCCTGTGGCGGCAGGCTGCGCGCCGCCGTGGAAATCGGCGCGCCACTGCGCACCGCCGTCGCGGTCCACTTCGCCACGCTGCTGGCACCCACGGTGCTGCTGGGCACCCTTGCCGCGGCCGCGGTGTCGCTTGTGCTTGGCCGGATCGACGTGTCTGCGCTGGTGATCGCGGCCGGCGCCGGCGCGGGCACCATCATTGCCGAACGGCTTTTCCCGCCGCCGCGCACGGTCGACGGGGGAGCGGGCGAGAGCCTCGCCACCGCGCTGGCAGCGCTGCTCCTCGGCGGAATCCCGCCAATGTGGCTGCTCTCCGCGCCGGCACTTTCGATGTGGCTCACGCCGTTGTCCGCAGCGGCCCTACTGGGAGGAGCACTGTGGTGCGCTCACCGCAATCTCACGGTTTTGTAGAACTCGATTCCGTCACCGCAGGGTACGGCCGGGGGCCGGCCGTCCTGGACGGGGCCCGGCTGCGGCTCGACGAGCCGGGGATCACCCGGCTGCACGGCCCCAACGGCTCCGGCAAGTCCACCCTGGTCGAAATTCTCAGCGGGTATTTGCCGGCGTCCGGCGGACACGCGCTGATCAACGGGGTGCCGGCGGCGTCCCCTGCTGCCCACGAACGGCGCCGGATCTGCCGGACCGAACCGGCCCTCTATCCGATGATGAACGTCCGGGACCATCTGGTCTTTGCCAGCCGCTGGTGCGGTGCGGACCCCGCAGAGGCCCTCGGCCGCGCCGAACGCTACGGACTCGGTCCGTGGCTGGATTCCGCCGCTGAGACGCTCTCGACCGGCAACCGCCGTCGGCTGTGGATCATTCAGTGCACGGTGGGCACTTTCGACACCCTCGTCCTCGACGAGCCGTTCAACGGCCTCGACGAGGACTCCACCCACGTGCTCATCACGGAACTCGAGGAGTGGGCCGCTGAGCGGTGCATCGTGCTGATCGCCCACCAGCCGCCGGCCGCGCTGCGGATCGACCGCGAGCTGGCCTGGGACGAGGTCCAGCCCCAGCGTTAAACAGCAACGCGGGGTCACTTTTCGCCCAT
>JBFGBS010000115.1:0-6533 GCA_041567475.1 Arthrobacter sp. | reverse complement strand
CGGATCGCGGAGAACTACGGCCCCAACTACGACCGGCTGCGGAGCATCAAGGCCAAGTACGACCCGCAGAACCTCTTCCACATCAACCAGAACATCACCCCTGCCTGAGAGTGCAACGCCGAGGTCCGGGACCGGCTGCACGTGATTCGCGGCCCTCCCGGACCACGTAGAGTTTTCTCCCATGAGGTTTAACTGCTGATGGGCGCCGGACACTCGCATGGACATTCAGGACATCCCGAACCAACACCCCGGACCCTGAAAGCACGGAAGAAAGCCAACCGGATTCTGGCCGCCATCCTGATTCCGCTGACGCTCCTGACCCTGGCCGCGATGGTCCTCCTGTGGCCTTCCGGGAACAAGGACAACCTGACGCTGGCGAGCCCCTATGCCGCCGCGCCGGGCGTGACCTTCGACACCGGCCAGATCCAGCGGGTCGTCGTCGGGAACTGCATGGACGGCGTCCCGGCCGCAGGCGACGCAGCCGCCGGATCCTCCGAGGCCGCCCCGGACTGCACCTTCGCCTACACCGAACCGGACAAGGGCGGCAGCCCGGTCAAGGTGGTCATCAATCCGGACATCGCCAAATCCCACGGCGTCAAAGTCGGGGATAACATCCGCTACCTGAACCTCTCCAAAGTCCAGGGCGCCTCGACCGGACCCGGCGGCCCGGCCTACGTGTTCGTCGACTTCGTCCGGACCCTGCCCATCATCTTCCTGGCCGTGCTCTACGCGGTGGTGGTGATCGCCGTGGCGCGCTGGCGGGGACTGCGTGCCCTCATTGGCCTGGTCGGGGCCTACGTGGTGCTGGTGACCTTTATGCTGCCGGGGCTCGTGGAGGGCAAACCGCCGCTGCTGCTGGCACTGGTGGGCTCCACCGTCATCATGATCGGGGTGCTGTATTTCGCCCACGGATTCTCCGCCCGGACCTCAACGGCGCTGCTGGGGACCATCTTCGGTCTCGCTATTACCGCCCTCCTCGCGGCCTGGGCCACCGACGCGGCGAACCTGGCCGGCGTCGGAAGCCACGACGCCGCCACCCTGGCCAACGTCTCAGGCAGTATCTCCATCTCGGGGATTATCCTGTGCGGCCTCATCATTTCCGGGCTGGGCGTCTTGAACGACGTCACCATCACGCAGTCCTCCGCGGTCTGGGAACTGTGGGAAATCGCCCCGGAAACCAGCGCCCGGCGTCTCTTTGCCGGGGCCATGCGGATCGGGCGGGACCACATCGCGTCCACCGTGTACACCATCGCCTTCGCCTATGCCGGGGCGGCGTTGCCCATCCTGATCATCGTGATGCTCTACGAGCGCCCCCTGGGCGAAACCCTCACGAGCGCCGAGCTATCCGAAGAAGTGGTCCGCACCCTGGTCGGTTCCGTGGGCCTGGTCCTGGCCGTCCCCGTGACGACGCTGATTGCGGTTCTCGTGGTGAAGGCGACCGGAATTGCCTCAACCGTGCGCCCCGGCGGAGCCGGACCCATCGGAGCCGGACCCATCGGAGCCGATTCCATCCAGGCCGGTTCCCTGCAGGACGGGTTCAAGCCGGCCAGTACCGAGCCGGCCGGTGCGGCCGCGGGGACAGGAACGGAACCGGCGACGCGCCGGGGCCGCCGGGCCGTCATCCGCGGCTGACGGCCCGGTATCCACATACCGGGCGTCGGTCCGCTCCGATTTGCCCGGCTTTGAGACAATGGTCAGGTGACTGTCGTAGCAACGCCCCCCGCCCCGAAGCTGGAACTCCCGCCCCTGAAGCTGGGACCCATCACGGTGGATACCCCCGTGATCCTGGCTCCGATGGCGGGCATCACCAACTCCGCCTTCCGCCGGCTCTGCCGCGAGTACGGCGGCGGACTCTACGTCGCCGAAATGGTCACGTCCCGCGCGCTCGTGGAACGCACACCCGAGTCGCTGCGCATCATCTCGCACGACGACGACGAAAAAGTCCGCTCCGTCCAGCTCTACGGGGTCGACCCGGTTACGGTCGGGGCCGCGGTGCGGATGCTCGTCGAGGAAGACCGGGCGGACCACATTGACCTGAACTTCGGCTGTCCCGTGCCCAAAGTGACCCGCCGCGGAGGTGGATCGGCGCTGCCCTGGAAGATCGACCTCTTCACCTCGATTGTCCAGACGGCGGTCAAGGAAGCCTCCAAAGGCAACGTCCCGCTGACCATCAAGATGCGCAAAGGCATCGACGAGGACCACCTGACCTACCTCGACGCCGGCCGGATCGCCCGGGATTCCGGCGTCGCCGCCGTCGCCCTCCACGGCCGCACGGCCGCCCAGTTCTACTCCGGGCAGGCGGACTGGTCCGCGATCGCCCGGCTGCGGGAGGCGCTGCCGGACATTCCCGTGCTCGGCAACGGCGACATCTGGTCGGCCGAGGACGCCGTCCGGATGGTTCGGGAAACCGGGGTTGACGGCGTGGTTGTCGGCCGTGGCTGCCAGGGCCGGCCGTGGCTCTTCGGAGACCTCATGGCTGCCTTCGAAGGCAGCAGCGAACGCCACAAGCCGGCACTGCGGCAGGTCGCCGAAGGGGTGTACCGGCACGCACAGCTGATGGTCGAAACCTTCGGTGACGAGGGCAAGGCGCTGCGCGAGATCCGGAAACACATGGCCTGGTACTTCAAGGGCTACGTGGTCGGCAGCGAACTGCGGACCAAGCTGGCCCTCGTGACCAGCCTGGAGGTCCTGCGCGACACCCTGGACCAGCTCGACCTCGATTCGCCCTACCCGGGGGTGGATGCGGAAGGGCCGCGTGGCCGCGCCGGCTCACCCAAGAAACCCGCCCTGCCCAAGGACTGGCTGCTGGACCGCAGGCTTGACGCCGACCAGTCCCGCGAGATCTCCCTGGCCGAACTGGACGTCTCCGGTGGCTGAGACCCGGACCTCGGCTCCCGTGCTCGACGGCTACACCGGCCGCGACGCCGCACGCTGGGTGGAAGAGCCGGCGAAGACCAGCTACCGCTCCGACTTTGAACGCGACCGCGCCCGCGTCCTGCACTCCTCGGCCCTGCGCCGGCTCGGCGCCAAAACCCAGGTGGTCGCGCCGGACACGGACGACTTCGTCCGCACCCGCCTGACCCACAGCCTCGAAGTGGCCCAGGTGGGCCGCGAACTGGGCCGCACCCTGGGCTGCGACCCGGACGTCGTGGACACCGCGTGCCTCAGCCACGACCTTGGCCATCCGCCGTTCGGGCACAACGGCGAATCCGCCCTGAACGAGATGGCGCACAAGATCGGCGGGTTCGAAGGCAACGCGCAGACTCTGCGGCTGCTGACCCGGCTGGAACCGAAGGTCCTGGCCGCGGATGGCAGCCCCGCCGGCCTCAACCTCACCCGGGCGAGCCTTGACGCCGCCGCCAAATACCCGTGGTCCGCCGCGGACGCCCCCGTTATCCACGGGGAGCGGACCAGCAAGTTCGGCGCCTACGAGGATGACCTCCCGATCTTCGACTGGATCCGTGCCGGCGCACCGGAGCGTCGGTCCTGCCTCGAAGCCCAGGTGATGGACCTCGCGGACGACATCTCCTATTCCGTGCACGACGTCGAGGACGCGATCGTCGCCGGCCACTTCCAGCTGCGCTGGATGGACAACCCGGACCACCGCGCCCGGGTGGTGGGCTACGCCAAGCAGTGGTACCTGCCGCACCACGATCCCGCCGCGATCGACGCCGCCCTGGCCCGGCTCGAGGCCACGGACGTCTGGGTGCGCGAGGCGGACGGCAGCCGGAAGGCGATGGGGGCGCTGAAGGACATGACCAGCCAGCTCATCGGGCGGTTCTGCCAGAGCGCGCTGGAGACCACCCGGGCCGTCTACGGGCCGCAGAATCTCACCCGCTACAACGCCGAGCTCATCGTCCCGGAAGAGACCGTGATGGAAATCGCCGTGATGAAGGGCCTGGCCACCACCTTCGTTATGACCACGGAGCACCGCCAGCCCATCTATGAACGCCAGCGCGAGGTCCTGCACGCGCTGGTCACGGCCCTGAGTGCCACCGGAGACCGGCACCTGGAACCGATGTACGCGGCCGACTGGCGCGCCGCGGCCGACGACGGCGCCCGGCTGCGCGTAGTGATCGACCAGGTCGCCGCCCTGACGGACGGTTCCGCGCTGGCCATGTACGAGCGGCTCGTCGGCAGCTTGCCGTCACTGTGGTGACGGTGGCTCCGGTGACGGCAAATCCCTTAGGCGTCCGGCCGGACACCGGCGCCGACCCGGCCCCGGCGTCGCGGACGGCGCCGGTCCGTGTCCGTGCCCGGCACTAGGATGTCATTGTGGCCGGCCTGATTAAACGTGAAGACATCGACGAAGTCCGCCAGCGCACGGACATCAAGGAAGTCGTCGACGGCTACGTCACCCTCAAGGGGGCGGGGCTGGGGTCCTACAAGGGCCTGTGCCCCTTCCACGACGAGCGCTCGCCCTCGTTCACCGTCCGCCCCCAGGCGGGCCGGTACCACTGCTTCGGCTGCGGCGAGGACGGCGACGTCATCTCCTTTGTGCAGAAACTCGACCACACCACATTCCACGAGGCCGTCGAAAAACTGGCCCACAGAATCGGCTTCGAGCTCCGTTACGAGGACGGCGGTTCGGGCCCCAACCGGGAGGACATCGGCCGGCGCCAGCGGCTCCTGGACGCCCACAAGCTCGCCGACGAGTTCTTCCGCGGCCAGCTGCTGACACCCGGCGCCACGGAGGGCCGGAACTTCCTTCACGCCCGGGGCTTCGACCGCGCGGCGGCTGAGCACTTTGGCGTCGGCTACGCGCCCCAGGGCTGGGACGCGCTGCTCAAGCACCTCCGGGGCCGCGGCTACACCGATCCTGAGTTGAAGCTCACAGGCATGTTCTCGGAAGGCAACCGGGGGATCTACGACCGCTTCCGTGGCCGGCTGATCTGGCCGATCCGCGATATCGCCGGGGACACCATCGGGTTCGGCGCGCGCAAACTCTACGAAGACGACCAAGGCCCCAAATACCTCAACACTCCGGAGACTGCCCTCTACAAAAAATCGCAGGTCCTGTACGGGATTGATCTCGCCAAACGGAATATCGCGAAGGACCGCCAGCTCGTGGTCGTGGAAGGCTACACCGATGTGATGGCCTGCCACCTGGCCGGCATCACCACGGCCGTGGCCACGTGCGGAACGGCCTTCGGTACCGAGCACATCAAGATCGCGCGCCGGCTGCTGTCCGACGACGGCAGCGGGGGAGAGGTCATCTTCACCTTTGACGGCGATGCCGCCGGCCAGAAGGCGGCGCTGCGCGCCTTCGAAGAGGATCAGCGTTTTGTGGCGCAGACCTACGTCGCGGTAGAACCCACCGGGGCTGATCCCTGCGAGCTGCGCCAGGCCAAGGGCGACGCCGCGGTCCGGGACCTGATCGGCACGCGCCGCCCGTTGTTCGAGTTCGCCATCCGGGCCGCCCTCCGCCGGCACAACCTGGACACCGTGGAGGGCCGGATCGCGGCGTTGCGTGAGTCCGCGCCGGTAGTGGCCCAGATCCGCGACGCCGGCATCCGCCCCGCCTATGCCCGTGAGCTGGCAGGGTGGCTTGGCATGCCGGTTGAAGATGTCAGCCGGGCCGTCGGAGGGGCCGCCAAACGTGCCGCCCAGCCGACGCCGGGCGGAACCGGACCCGGCGACCAGGGCCAGGAGCGGACGCAGGGAACCGCGCCCGGTGTGGCGCCGCTGCCGCCGTCGGCCGTCCTGCCGTCCTTCAACCGGCCGGACCCGCGCGACCCGGTGGCGGCCATGGAGCGCCAGGCCCTTGAGGTCGCCCTCCAGGAGCCGGGCCTGCTGGAAGGCGAGACCTGGCTGCGTTTCTCCGAGGCGCGCTTCTCGACCCCCGCGTACCTGGCCATCCATGAGGCCATCCGGGCCACCGGGCTCGGCCTGGCCGGGGATCCCGTGCGCTGGGTGGAACAGCTCCTGCAGGAGGTGCCGGAGCCGCTGCGGCCGCTGGTCTCCGAACTCGCCGTCGTCCCGCTGCCCGCCAGCACGGCCGAGGGGGTGCTGCGGTACTGCCGCGATATTCTGGCGCGCCTGTTTGAGCTGCAGATCACCCGGGTGAAGGCGGAGAAAATGGGTCAGCTGCAGCGCCTGGACGCCTCGGCTGATCCGGAAGAATTCCAGCGCCTCAACCGCGAGCTCATGGAGCTGGAGATGCAGCGGCGGGCGCTGCGTTCGGACGCCTGAGCCGTCGATTTCATTTCCCGGCCGGGTGTTGCTAGGCTAGTACCCGCTTCATTCCTCCTTAGCTCAATTGGCAGAGCATTCGACTGTTAATCGAAGGGTTGCTGGTTCAAGTCCAGCAGGAGGAGCGCGCAGTCCCCGCTCCGGGTATCCGGAGCGGGGACTTTTTTATACCCGGAGGGGGTATTGGTCGCGGCGTCCGGAACCGCGGCCCGGCCGATTTCCGTCGCGGCAAAACCTCTGCTAAAGTCATACCTGCTTCATTCCTCCTTAGCTCAATTGGCAGAGCATTCGACTGTTAATCGAAGGGTTGCTGGTTCAAGTCCAGCAGGAGGAGCGCGCGG
>JBFGBS010000114.1:0-6548 GCA_041567475.1 Arthrobacter sp. | reverse complement strand
TCCGCGACGCATTCAACGGCGCGCAGCGCCCCATCAGGCGGCTTGCAGGCTTCTGTGGGAATCTTTTAGCGATGAGTTTTCGGCAGGAGCGTACCGGTATGACACCATCAGCGGACTACCCGCGGATGCCTTCGCACGCGCCCAGGGTCCAGGCCCCGCGGCCCGGAAAATGGGCGACGTTCCTCTTTGTGCTCGCCACGCTCGGTTCCCTCGCCGCACTCGCCGCGACCTACTACTTCTTCGTCCGGACCTCCCTGGGGCAGTTCATCGACGAATCGGCCCTCGTGGAAGCGGTCGCCCTCAGCGGAACCGCCGGCCGGGCCGCCACCCAACTCCTTGACTGGCTGCCGGCCCTGTCCGTGCTGATCGCCAGCGTGGTGGTGCTCTTCGTCACCGTGCTCCGGCGCCGCTGGGGCGCGGCCGCTATTGCCCTGACCGCCTGCGTGGGAGCCAACCTGGCCACTCAGATCCTCAAGGACCTGGTCCCCGTCCGGCCGGACCGGGGTATCGAAACACTTGCTTTCAATTCCCTCCCGTCCGGGCACACGACCCTGGCGGCCTCGGCCGCTGCCGCGGTGTTCCTGCTGGTCTCACCGCGGTGGCGGCCGCTCACCGGGTTCCTCGGCGGGACCTTCGCCGTCGCAACGGGAGTCTCCACGTTGGTGAACCAGTGGCACCGTCCCGCCGACGTCGTCGCCGCGTTCCTCGTGGTGGGCGCATTCATGCTGCCGGCCGGCTGGCTGGTCATCCGGACGGGACCGCAGTGGAACGTCTGGGACGGCTACAACAGGCACTGGGCCTCGGCCCGGCTCTGGGTGGCGCTGCCGCTGCTGCTGGGGCTCGCCGCAGCAGCGGTGGCCGCCGTTGCGCTGCTGATCATCGCGCCGGCCCCCTGGCAGCAGGAGAGCACCACGAGCTTCTTTTGGGCCGGCACCGCCTTGATTGTGATCACCGGGTACCTCGCCGCCGTCGCCGGCGTGTGGCTGTTCGGGCACGCCGCACGGCGCCTGGCCACCCGCTAAGCGCCCGACGGCGGGGCGCCCGGCACGTTGGCGGCGACCGGGCCGGTGGTTTACGCCGGGCCGCTGCGGGGCCAGAATGGTTCCACCACAGCGCCGGAACGACCCCGGACCGCAGCCCGGAGAGGACCAATGCCCTATGAGCATTCTGCACGTATCGTCCGAGGATGACGCCGCCGGCCCGGTTGCCGGGATCTACCAGGAGAACATCCGTTCGCTGGGCCACGTGCCCGGCCACGTCAAGACCGCCGCGCTCAACCCGGATGCCTACCGTGCATGGGAGTCGTTGATCGAGGCCGTCAGCCCCTCCCTGGGTACGCGCCGGTACGAGCTCGTGGCGCTGGCGGCGGCCAAGGCGGCCGGTTCGGAGCACTACCTGCTGGAGCATGCCGCCCGAGCCCGCGAGTTCTTCGATGAGGACCAGCTGCGCCACATCGCCAAGGATTTCCACAACGCCGGCCTGCCGCCGGAGGACGTGGCCATGATGGACTTCGCGGCCAAAGCCAGCGCGGACCCGGCCTCCATGACCGACGTCGATTCCCTCATCCTCCGGGACCAGGGCTTCAGTGACCGCGAGATCCTGGACGTCACGCTGGCGGCCGGCGCCTGCACCTACTTGAGCCGGGTCATGCTCGCCCTGGTGGTGGAGGTTGATGTTCCGCCCGGGCTGAGCCCCGGGGTGAAGGAGGCCTTGCTGGGGACACACCGGTAACGCAGGCCCGCGCAGCGGCCCGGTCCCGGGCCCCGGCTGGTGCCCGGCGGGGTGTCAGTAGTTCCGGCGGTGTTTCAGTCGCGGAATGGTGAGGGCAAACACGGCGGCGGCGGCGAACCCGAGCGCTCCGGTCGCGGCCACCCCGGCCCCGAGCGACGCGGCGGCGGTGACGCCGGCGAGCAGGACGGGGCCGCCGGTGGTGCCGGCGTCGGCGATGAACCGCCAGAGCCCGAGGAACTGGCCGCGGCCGCTGTCCGGCGAGAAGTCCGCGCCGAGGGTCATGTTCAGCCCGGAACTGATGCCGTTGCCGAAGCCGATCAGCAAGGCCCCCAGCAGGAGGCCCACGAATCCCGTGCTGAGCGGGATCAGCAGCATGGCCGTACCCATGATGAGCGTCGAGGGCACGGCCACCCATTGCCTGCCGCGGCGGTCCATCAGCTTTCCGGCGGGATAGAAGACCAGCATGTCGACGGCGCCGGAGAGCCCGTAGATCAGGGAGGCCTGCGTGGCGTCCATGCCCAGATGATCCGCCCACAGCGGGATCACCACCTGGCGGGAAGCCCGGAGGGCGCTGATCAGCAGCACTCCCATGCCGACCGTCAGGAACACCCCGGCATGGGACACCGCGACGCCGCGCAGCGTGGGCTGGCGGACGGGCGCGCTGCCGGCCGGGGCCGGCGCCGCGACGAGGTCGGGAATGGTCACGGACAGGACGGCGGCTGCCGCCATGGCTGCGACGCCCACCCAGTAAGCGCCGGCGATGCCGGTGAACTGCATGACCGCGGCACCGATGAAGGGCCCGACGAAGGTGCCGATCCGGTCAACACCGCCCAGCAGGGACAGCGCCCGGGCCCTGAAAAGCACGGGCACGGCCTCGGTGAGGTACTTCTGCCGGGCGAGGCCGAAGACGCTGCCGGCCATGCCGACCACCACCATCGCCACGGCCAGCAGCCACAGGCCGCCGGGGACGAGGGGGGCCACGGCGGCGGCCGTCAGGGCCACCGCGCCGGCGGCGGCGGCAGCCACGATCGCCCAGCGCTCGCCGAATTTGTGCGTAATAACGGACGCCGGCAGGTTGAAAAACCAGGACCCGAGCCCGATGAGCGTGACCAGCAGGGCTGCCAGCGCCACCGAGGCACCCAGGCCGCGGGCGGATAGCGCGACGACCGGCAGGACCGCCCCTTCGCCCACGCCGAACAGCAGTGTCGGGCCGAATGCGGGCACCGCGATGCTGCGGAGGCTGAACGCCTGGGTGGTTTGGGCGGTGGTCATCCCTTGCATCCTACCCAGACCGATCGCCCGGTTGGGCTGCGCGCTCCGGCCGGGTCGGGCCTAGGCGCAGCCGTCTGGCCTAGGCGTAGCCGTCGACGATCGCGGCCGCGATTTCCCGGTACGCGCGGCGGGTTTCCGGGCGGAGCGAATCGAGGGTCACCAGGTCGCCGTCGGCCACGCCGCGGTCGTGCGGCACCGCGATGAGCTGGCGGCAGATCCCGGACAGGTGGTCCTCGATCGCGTCCTTGTCCACCCGGGAGGAGACTTCATCCTTGTCCGTGATCACGACGATCGCGTTGCGGGCCAGCTCCGCATACCCGTGGCTGGCGAGCCAGTGCAGGGTGCTGCGGGCGCGCTTGGCGCCGCTGACGGCGTAGCCGGCCGCGATGATGAGGTTGTCCGCCGACTGCAGGATTCCGCTCATGGCGTTGTGCGTGACGCCGGTGCCGCAGTCGATCAGCGCCACCGAATAGTAGGAGGCGATCAGCTTCCGGATCCGCAGGTACTCGGCAGCGGTCAGCGAGTCCGAGACCTCCGGGTCCTGCTCGCCGGCGATCAGGTGCAGGCGGCCGGCATGGTGCATGTAGCGGGCGAGGTTGGTCAGCGAGTCGACCGACTCGATGTTCTTCAGCAGGTCCGTGATGGTCCGCGGGCTGGCCTGCTGGTAGATCCCCTCACCGAGGGCCCGCTCGACCAGGTCGCCGGAGTCCGGGTTCGCGTCGATCGCGCACGGCGGATCGCCGCGGAATTCTGCCAGCGTCAGCCCGACGCCGACCGTGGTCGAGGTCTTGCCGATGCCGCCCTTGAGGCTCAGGATGGCGGTGTTGTAGCTGCCCTGCAGCTGCCGGGAGATACGCCGGGCGAGTTCGTCCTCTTCGCGCTGCTTGGCGCTCGGGCCCAGGTTCAGTCCGCCGCTGGTCATGTTGTACAGGGCCCCGCGGAAGCCGCCGATCGGCCGGGGCTTCTGTTCGCGGACGAACAGGCCCGGCGAACTGATGAAGTCGGGCACGGGGCTCTCGGACAGGGCTGCCGTCCGGCCGGCAGACCGGACGGAGCGTGCGGGCCGGGCCGGCACGGTCGGAGCTGTTTCCGGTGCTTCGGGGCGGGCGGGTGCCGCAGCGGGAGCAGCGGCCGGCACAGCGTCGGAGCTGTTCACGTCCTCCGCTGCGGCCTCGGCTGCAGGCGGGGCGATGGGGGCATCCGCCGCTGCGGCGGCTTCGGCCCAGGAGCTGCTGCGGACGGTGCGGGGCGCAGTGCCGGACTTGCCGCCACCCTTGCCGGAGCCTTTTCCAGCGTTCTTGCCGGCACCCTTGTCTGCGGGGACGATCACCGGAAGCGTGCCGGTCGCAGGGTCGGTGCCGTCGCGGCGGCGGTCGCGCCGGCGCTGGAGTTCCGGCTGCTCTGTCTCCGCCGCGGCGTTGGCTGAAGTGTCCACCGACTCAGGCATAGTTGCTCCCCTAGAACTCGCAGCGCTTCCGCTGCGCTTCTTGTTTGATTTGGTCCAAACAGCAAGTCTAGGCGCTTACACCGATCCTGATGGACAAGGCGGTGCGCCGTCGCGCCGTGCAGCGCCGTAGGCTCCGGCCGCCGCGATGCCTCCAGCAGCCGCAAAGCACGGCCGCGGCCTAGTGATGCGCTCTCGTCTCCTGCAGACGCTTGATGAACCAGCGCGACTGTTCCGGGCCGTAGGGCAGGATCGGAATTGCCTTGGTGGCGTCGCCGGGCGTGTCCCGGATCGATTGGGTGGCCTGCCGGACCGCGGTGCCCATGGTGTCGGCCATCGTCCGGACAAACTTGTCGTCTACCGGCTTGCCGTGCCCGGGAATCAGGAATTCGTAGCGATGCCGCAGCGCGGACAGGTGCCGGAGGGCATCCGCCCACTCCTCCGGATAGGAATCTTCAAACGAGGGGTGGGCGCCTTGCTCCACGAGATCGCCGGCGAACAAGGTGGTGGATGTGCCCACCAGCAGGTCTCCGTCGGTGTGCCCGCGGCCCAGGTAGAAGAGCGTGACGCGCTGGCCGCCCAGGTCCACGAGGACCGGTTGTTCGTTCACGATCGCGTTCGGGACCACCAGGTCGGCATCCGGGCCTTCGCCCGCGGCCATTTCGGGTTCGTCCCGGGCGACCGCACGGCGCTGCCGGTCACCGGTTTCCTCGATGCCCGCCGCGCAGTTGGCGTGCGCCCAGAACTCGCTCACGCCGTCGTCGGCAAAGACTGCGTTGCCGAAGAAGTGGTCATAGTGGGCGTGTGTATTGACCACAACGAGCGGCAAGTCGGTCTTTTCGCGCACCGCGGCCAGGATCTCGCGTCCTTGCCGGGGCCCGCCGCCGGTGTCGATCACCATGGCACGTTCGGAGCCCACCACGAGACCGGTGTTGAGCAGTGAACCTTGCGTTGTCAGGACGTAGTTGTCCGGTCCGACCTCGAGCCATCGTGACATTTGATCTCCGTGTTCCGGCGTTGGCAGTACGGTGTTCAGGCCTCGATTGTACTCATCGATGCTGGACGGCGCTCCGGACGCCGTCCCCGGAGCCGTTTCTCGAGCGGCTTTTCAACCCACGTATAGGCGGCGCCTGCTATGGCGACAGCCAGCAGCACAAAGCCGGTTCCTTCCACGAGTTGGAGCAGCGGGGGCCGGGTCTTGGAGGCGGGGTCCAGGTGTTCGGCCAGGATGAGCATCAGCCAGTGCGTGATGTACAGGGCGAACGACCACTCGCCCAACCGGACGGCCCAGGGATGTGCGAGGAACCCCTCCCTGCCGGCGAGGGATGCCGTGGCGGCCGACGCGATCACTGCCAGGATGAACGGCAGCATGATGGCATCTTCCAGGCCGTTGCCGAGCGAGAACCCCTGGCGGTTGCCGGCCATCAGGACCATATAGACGCCGCCGGCGGCGAGCGCTGCAGCCGGCAAGGACAACGGACTGCGCCACCCCGACTTGACCAGGAGCGCCAGGATGCACCCGGCAACGAACTCCAGGAGACGGAACGGCGGGAAGATATAGAGCCAGAACTGCGCGCCGTCCCCGGGAGCCAGCGCCAGGGTCACGGCGCCGGCGATGACCAGCGACAACCCGGCGGTGGCGGCCAGGAGCTTCCACAGCCCCCGGCGCCCCACCCGGACCAGACGCGCCGCGAAGAACGGAAAGGCCGCGTAGAACAAGGCCTCGCAGGAGAGCGACCAACCGGGGGCGTTCAGGGCGAAGTAGACCTTACTGTCGGGAATCCAGGCCTGCAGCAGGCCGGCACCGGCGAAGAACTGCCGGGCGTCAAAGCCCTTCCCCACCCACAGGAAGACCGCCACCGCCAGCACAAGGGCCAGGAAGTGCAGCGGATAAACCCGGGCGAAGCGTCTGCGGTAGAAGGCGCGCTTGGTGTCATCTTCACGCAGGGACCACGTCAGAACGAAGCCGGATAGCGCGAAGAAGAAGCTCACCCCCACGGTCCCCAGCCAGACCACGTCCGAGAGCCCCGGCACGGTGACGAGGTCCCGGAAGGTGTGGTGCATGACCACCAGTAGGGCGGCGAAAAACCGCAGGCTGGTC
>JBFGBS010000113.1:0-6548 GCA_041567475.1 Arthrobacter sp. | reverse complement strand
GTTGAGCCCGTCCTTGTGCTCACCGCCGGCCCGGCCCGCGATCATGCCGGGCAGGCTGGTGCGGAAGCTGTCGGCCCGGGATGACTCGATGCGGAGCGCCTTGAACAACCCCAGCATGATGAACACCAGCAGCAGGGACAGCGGCAACCCCATGATGATGGTGGCGTTCTGCAGCGTGGTGACGCCGCCGACCATCAGCATGGCCAGGGTCAGCAATCCGGTGACGACGGCCCAGAAGACGCGCATCCACTTCGGTCCGTCCGAGTCGGCATCCTTGAGGTGCGAGGTGAAGTTGGACATCACCAGCGCCCCGGAGTCGGCCGAGGTGACGTAGAACAGCAGCCCGGTGAAGGTCGCGACGGCGGCGGCGATCGGCACGCCGGGGTACTCGGCGAGGAGGCTGTAGAAGCCGCGCTCCGGGTTGCTCATGGCCACCTCACCGAAGGCGGCGTTGCCGCCCATGATCAGGTCCAGGCTGGAATTGCCGAAGATGGAGATCCACAGCAGGATGAACAGGAACGGCACGGTCATGGTGCCGACGACGAACTGGCGGATGGTGCGGCCGCGGGAAATCCGGGCCAGGAACAAGCCCACGAACGGCGCCCAGGCGATCCACCAGGCCCAGAAGAACAGGGTCCAGGCGTTCAGCCAGTCGGTGGGGCGATCGTAGGCGAAGGTATCCAGGGTCATGCCCGGGAAGCGGCTGATGACGTCGCCGATGTTCTGCACGATGCCGTCCATCAGGAAGCTCGTCTTGCCGGCGATCAGGACGAAGAGCATCAGCCCGACGGCGAGGATCACGTTCAGCTCTGACATGCGGCGGATGCCCTTTTCCACGCCGGAGACCACGGAAACCGTGGCCATCACGACCGAGAGGGCGATGAGGGCGATCTGGACGCCCAGGTTTTCGGGGACACCGAACATAAAGGTGAGGCCGTAGTTGAGCTGGACGACGCCGATGCCAAGCGAGGTCGCGATGCCGAAGATGGTGCCCAGGAGCGCGGCGATATCCACCGCATGGCCGATGGGCCCGTCGATTTTCTTGCCGAAGATCGGGTAGAGCGCGGAGCGGATGCTCAACGGCAGGTTGTGCCGGTACGCGAAGTAGCCCAGGGCCAGGCCCATGAGGGCGTACAGGGCCCACCCGGTGATGCCATAGTGGAACAGGGTCCAGACGAGGGCCTGGCGGGCCGCGTCGGCGGTGCCGCCGTCACCCGTCGGCGGGGCCAGATATTGGCTGACCGGTTCGGAGACCGAGAAGAACATCAGGTCGATGCCGATACCGGCGGCGAAGAGCATGGAAGCCCACGTGAACATGCCGAACTGCGGCTTGGAATGGTCCGGGCCCAGCTTGGTCTTGCCGACCTTGGACATCGCGGTGACCACAACGAACACCACAACCGCGGTGACGATCAGGAAGTAGTACCAGCCCATGTTGGTGGAAACCCAGCCGACCAGCGAGCCGATAACGGCTTCAGCATTGTCCTTGGCAAGGATGGCCCAGAGGGCGATGGCGAGGACGCCGGTGGCGGAGCCGATAAATACGGTCTTGTTGACTCTGGTTTGGCGTTCAGGCAGAGTGGCGCCGGGGGTACCCGGGGGAGGATTATCGGGAGTTCCGGACAAGTCCGTACTCGGTGGTGCTGACTGGCTCATTGGGTCCCATTTCAGTTTTCAGGCTGCGGTGCGGACGCAATTGCCGCAGCTGTGACTGGTACTGGCCGTGCCTCGCTGGCTTGCAAGACGTGGACGGTATGCGTCCGATTGGGTGTGTCTTTTTGAGTAGTGCGCAGCCTGCGACGCTATCAACGGACTACCATCGCCCCCCAACTTTTGTGACCCGGGCCACTTCGAGCCACCCGCGGCGCCCGCCGCGGGCCTGGATCGGTCCCGCCGGGACATGCGGGCCGCGCCGACGCTCCCGGCCCGGCGGGCGGATCCCCCAAGGAGCCGCTCGCCGGGCCGGCCACGCGCCATGCACACGTGGATCTTGTCACAAACATGACAAGTTTGTCACATGCCGCTTCGTGCTGCGGCGCGGCCCGTGAGTATCCTGTGAGGCATGGATGAGAAACCGGCCCCCGCACCCGAGCACCGCAGCATTTTCCTGGACAAGGCGCACCCCGCAGCGTGGCGGGCCCTGAATGGCCTCGGGT
The DNA here is from genome assembly GCA_041567475.1 of Arthrobacter sp. GTDB lineage: Bacteria > Actinomycetota > Actinomycetes > Actinomycetales > Micrococcaceae > Arthrobacter. The sequence continues at coordinate 4,392 of JBFGBS010000113.1, read as the reverse complement.
TGAAGGCGAAAGAAGCGGCCGAGGAGTCGGGCCTGGACGCGACGTTGATCGAATTACTCAACGTCAGGATTTCCCAGCTGAACGGCTGCGCCTATTGCCTGGACCTCCACGTCGGCGACGCCGTGAAGAACGGCGAGTCCAGCCAGCGCCTGGCGGTCCTCCCCGCCTGGCGGGACACGGAACTCTTTACCGCGAAGGAACGCGCCGCATTGACCCTGGCCGAGGCCATCACCAACATCTCCGACGCCCGCGTCCGCGAACACGAAGGCGCCGAGGCGCGCAGGCATCTCACGGAGGAGGAATTCTCCGCAGTCAGTTGGCTCGCCATCACCATGAACGCGTTCAACCGCGTTTCCATCGTCAGCCAGCATCCGGTCCGCAAACCCAGCAACTAGCGCCAGCATGACCGCCTACGCCGGGTAGATCGCCACGGCGGCGGCCTTGACCACGAAAAACACCTCGAGCCCGGGCGCCAGCCCCAGATCCGCCGAGGCTGCCGGGGTGACGTCCGCGGCGAGGTCGCCGGCCCGCACCCGGATCTGGTCGCCGTGCGGTTCAAGGTCGGAGATGCGCACCCGGAACGAGTTCCGCGGGCTGCCGTGCGCCGCATCGAGGAAGACCGACACCGCCGACGGCGGGAACACGGCGACTCCGGGCTGTCCGGGCACCGGGGGGAGGTCGTGCTGCCCGGCGACCTCAAGCCCGTCGGCGGACCGGATTCCCGTGGCGGTGGTGGTTCCGGCCAGCAGGTTCACGCCGGCCAGTCCGGCGGCGAAGCGGCTGCGGGGGCGCCGCAGGACGTCCCGGACCGGTCCCTGCTCGGTGATCCTGCCACGCTCCAGCACCACCACCCGGTCCGCCAGCATGTAGGCGTCGAGGACATCGTGGGTGACGATGATGGCCCGGCGGCCGGCCAAAACCCGCTTGAGCAGCCGGCGCAGCAGCGGCGCCGCGTGGATGTCCAAAGCCGCCATCGGTTCGTCCAGCAGCAGCACGTCGGGGCCGGCGGCCAGCGCCCGCGCCACCGCCACGCGCTGGGCCTGCCCGCCGGAGAGCTGGTGCGGACGCCGCGACGCAAGATCTGCGGCGTCAACCTCCCGCAGCCAGCGCCCGGCGGTTTCGCGGGCCGCGCGCTTCGAGGCCCCCGCGCTGCGCGGGCCAAAAGCGACGTTGTCGAGGGCGCTCAAGTGCGGAAACAGCAGCGCTTCCTGCGCCAGGAGCGCGGTCCCGCGCCGGTGCGGTGCCGTCCAGGTTTCCGCGCCGCGGCCTAAGTCAAAAAGGACTTTGCCGTCCACCTCCGCCCGCCCCGCATCCGGGCGGACCAGCCCGGCAAGCACCGACAGCAATGTCGACTTGCCGGCACCGTTGGGGCCGAGCACCGCGATCGTTTCCCCCGGCGCCAGGCTCAGCTCGACGTCCAGCCCGCGGGCCGTGACCGAGGCCGCGATCCGGACCGTCACGCGGGCACCCGTTCCGGCCGGGCGCCGCCGACCGCGGCCGGGCGCCGGTAGGACACGCCCACGACGGCCACCGCGACCGCCACCAGCACGAGGGATAGCGCGACGGCGGCGTCCGCGTCGGTCTCGCGCTGCAGGTAGATTTCCAGCGGCAGGGTCCGGGTCACGCCCTCCAGGCTGCCGGCGAAGGTGAGTGTGGCCCCGAACTCGCCGAGGCTGCGGGCGAACGAGAGGACCGCTCCGGAGGCCAGCCCCGGCAGAACGAGCGGAATCGTCACCCGGCGCAGCACCGTGGTGGGCGGCGCCCCGAGCGTCGCGGCGACGGCCTCGTACCGGCTGCCGGCCGACCGCAACGCGCCCTCCAGGCTCACCACGAGGAACGGCAACGCCACAAACGTCTGCGCCAGCACCACGGCCGTGGTCGAAAACGCGATCTGGATTCCCGCGAATTCCAGCGACCGCCCGAGCAGGCCCTGCCGGCCGAAGGTGTACAGCAGCGCAATCCCACCCACAACGGGCGGCAGCACCAGTGGCAGCAGCACGAGCGACCGCAGCAGGCCTTGCCCGGGGAAGCGGCCGCGGGCCAGGATCAACGCCAACGGCACGCCCAGCAGGACGCACAGGACGGTGCTGGCGGCAGCCGTCCGCAGGCTCAGCCCCAGGGCCGTCAGCGCCGGTTCCGAGGTGATCAGCGGGATGAACTGCGGCCAGCTGACCTTGGCGATGATCGCGGCGAGCGGCAGCAGGACGAACAGGGCACCGACACCGGCGAACAGGTAGATCCAGCGCGGAACGCCACTAAAGCCCGGGGGCCTCATGCGGGCCTCACGGCGCGCCGAACCCGGCGTCGCTGAAGACCTTTGAGCCGGCGTCGCCGGTGACGAAGTCGATGAAGGCGGCCGCCAGCTGCTTGTTCCGGCCCGGCTCGACGGCGGCGATCGGATATATGTTGACGGCTCCGGCTGACTCGGCGAAAGGAATGCCGGTGACCTTCGCGCCGGCAGCCAGGACGTCTGTGGCGTAGACCAGGCCCGCGTCGGCCTCGCCCGAGATGACCTTGCCGAGGACGTCCGTGACGGAGGATTCCTCGCTGACGGGGCTCAGCGCCGTCCCGGTGGCCTGTTCGGCGGTTTCGGCGGCGGCGCCGCAAGGGACCTGGGGTGCGCAGACCACCACCCGGACTCCGGGCCTGGCCAGATCGGCAAAGGACCTAATGGACGCCGGGTTCCCCGGGGGCACAGCGATCTCCAGGGTGTTCGTGGCGAAGTCCGTGGCCGGACCGTCGAGCAGCCCGGCGTCGGCGAGTTTGGCCATGTTGCGGGTGTCGGCCGCGGCGAAGACGTCCGCCGGGGCGCCTTGGCCGATCTGCGTGGCGAGGTCCGAGGAGCCGGCGAAGCTCAACACCACCGAGGTCCCCGGATGGGCCGCCTCGAACTGGTCCGCGAGCCGCGTGAACGTGGATTTCAGCGAGGCCGCGGCGAACACGGTGACCGACCCGGAAAGCGCACTGCTCCCGGAGTTGCCGCCGTGATCCTCGGCCGTTTCCGGGGCCCCCGGTGCGCAGCCGGCCAGGGCCGCGGCGGACAGGGCCGCCGCGAGCAGGGCCGCCGCGGCCCGTCCGCGGGTCTTTGCCGACGGTTTCATACGGCGCCCCGGCCCTTCGGCGTCTCGATGATCACGGTGGTGGCCTTGACGACGGCGGTCGCCACCGCGCCGAGTTCGAGCCCGAGTTCGCGGACCGCCTCGCTGCTCATCAGGGACACCACCCGGAAGGGTCCGCATTGCAATTCGACCTGCGCCATCACGGTGTCCGCCTTAATGGCCGTGACCAGCCCGACAAACCGGTTCCGGGCCGAACTGCCCACGTTGGCGGGATCATCCGGGAGGTGGGACTGGTCGCGGGCAAGTTTGGCGAGTTCGAGCCCGTCGACCGCCAGCCGGCCGGAGTCGTCCTTGAGCGGCGTCAGGGATCCGTTCTCGGTCCAACGCCGCACGGTGTCATCACTGACGCCAAGGAAGCGCGCCGCTTCGGATACGCGAATGCTGGGCATAAGGCCATCATATGTCCTCAAATGCGGATCTTTGCTCGTCAACGATCAGCGAACCCGGTCCCGGCCCCGGCCCTGACGAAATACCACTGGTTCCCGGCCCAGCCAGGTTCTAGGCTGGTTATGTTGGGGGCGGGACCGCGGTCGCCGAGGAGCAGCCGCCATGAAATGGGTTAGGCCGGAGCATCCGGAATACGACGAAGTACGGAAACTTTTCAACGCGATGATCGACCGCCGGCCGGCCGTCATCGCCCAATGCGGCACCCCGGCCGACGTCGCCGAGGCGCTGCAGTATGCCGGGGACCATCAGCTGGCAGTGGCCGTCCGTGCCGGGGGCCACTCGGTGGCCGGGATGTCGACCAACGACGGCGGCCTGGTGGTGGACGTCCGCCCGATGAAGTCGATCTCGGTGGACCCGGCCAAGGGCACCGTGACGGCCGGCGCGGGGGTCACCTGGGGTGAGTTGGACCGCGCCACCCAGGTGCACGGCCTTGCGACCACGGGCGGACGCGCCTCCACCACCGGGGTCGCCGGGTTCACCCTCGGTGGCGGCTCGGGCTGGCTTGAGCGCTCGTACGGCTTCGCGTGCGACAACCTGCTGTCGGTGGATCTGGTGACCGCCTCCGGCGAGCGGATCACGGCCAGCGGGCAGGAGAATCCGGAACTGTTCTGGGCCCTGCATGGCGGCGGCGGGAACTTCGGCGTGGCTACGAGCTTCACGTTCCAGCTGCACGAGCTCGGACCCTTGGTCCACGCCGGCTTGCTGCTGTGGCCCGGCGACGCCGCGGCCGACATTGCCCATGGTTACCGGGAGATCGCGCTGGCCGCCCCGGACGCCGTCGGCACCGCACTGGTGTACCTTGTTGCCCCGCCGGAACCCTTTGTGC
>JBFGBS010000112.1:0-6565 GCA_041567475.1 Arthrobacter sp. | reverse complement strand
TCATAGCCCGGGTGCTCAAATAGAGGTGCCGCGTCTTCACGCAGGGATGTGCCTTCATTTGCCGGATGCCGTGCCGGATGCCGTGCCGGATCGCGGCCGCAGCCGGCTGCCTGCGGTGAATGGCGCCTTCCGAAAAACATCCATGCCGTAGCCTTTCGACGGTTTCATCCGGAGCGATCGTATGGATAGCGGGAAGTGCGTCGGCGGGCCCCGCGGGCATGAGCCGGCTACCGACACGAGAGCGAACACGGGCGCCACGTTTAATCTTTATGATTTCTATACATTGTTGGCAATGGAAAATCGAGCGGGCAACGAATTCTTCGAGCGTCATGCAATTCCCGCACGGATGCCTGGCAATTTTTCGGTGTCCGGGGCTGCATTATCTCCTTCATGGTTAGTCGATGACGCGCCGTCCCTCAAAACCGCAGGCGCCGAGCCCGGGCGACGATCACTGGCGTATAACGATCCAAGTTTTTCCCAAGAATCTGACCGCACTCTTTGACCATCACTCACTCCAAGAGGCAGGTGCACAATGGATGTGCTCGCGTATTCGAGGATGCAAAGTCAAAGCCGAGTTGCCGCACCAGCCCGTGCAGTGGCAGCAGGCACGGCGATGGCGCTGACTGCGCTACTCGGACTCACCACCGGCGTTGTCGGCGCAAACGCGGCGCCAGCGCCCATCGGCGCCGGTTTCACGGTCACGGCGTCCGACTTGGCCTTCATCCTCAAACAAATAAAGATCTCCGAGGCACACGTCGCCAACACGACGTCGGCCACGGGGCCTTGCGGCGCGCTGGTCGGGCCCGGACCCAACCAAGTTCCGAATGCCCTGACCTCCTACGGGCTGCGTACCGTTGACGGATCCTGCAACAACCTGATCAAGGGAAGGGAAAGGTTCGGGGCCGCGGATGAGGTGTTTCCGCGGTTGACGACGCCGACGTTCGGCTCTGCGGATTCCGTTCCCGCCGGCTTCGGGCCTCCCGGCCCCTCGAGTTACGCGCAGAAGTCCGGCAACGTCTTCGACAGCCAACCGCGCCAGATCAGCAACCTCATCGTCGACCAGACCTCTACGAACCCGGCAGCCGTGGCCGCCGCCGGGTTCCCCGTCCGGACCCAAGGCAATCCGGGCCTCTTCCCCTGCACCACCGACCCGGATCCGCTGGCGGATCCTGCCGTCGTGGGTGAGCCGGCCGGGTGCGTGCCCACCGGCGAGACGCTGTTCATCCCCAATGTGACCACCGACGTCGGTCTTTCGCCGCCCTACAATTCGCTCTTCACGCTCTTTGGGCAGTTCTTTGACCACGGCGTGGACCAGACGGTCAAGGGCGGCGGAACCGTCTTTGTGCCGCTGAAGGCTGACGACCCGCTCGTTACGGTCGGCCCCGACGGTAAAGCCAACACCGGCGATGAGGTAAGCCCGAACCAGGCCTTTATGCTCCTGACCCGCGGCCAGAACCAGCCCGGCCCCGACGGGGTCCTGGGCACCGCCGATGACATCCAGGATGCCGCTAACACCGATTCGCCCTTCGTGGACCAGTCCCAGACCTACAGTTCGCATCCGTCCCACCAGGTCTTTCTCCGGGAGTACATCAATAACTCGGACGGCAATCCGGTCTCAACCGGAAAGTTGCTCGGCGGCCCGGCCGGACCCACCGCCGGCGGCATGGCAACGTGGAAGGACGTCAAGCTCCAGGCCGAGATCTACCTCGGCCTCAAGCTCGAGGACAAGGACATCCTGAATGTTCCGTTGATGGCAGTGGACCCGTACGGCAAGTTCATCCCGGGCCCGGCCCGCGGCCTGCCGCAGTACGTCACCGCGGCGGGCCTCGTCGAAGGCGACAAGGCTTCACCCGTTCCGGTTCCGGAAAACGTGGGGTACTTCAGTACCCCGTTCATGACGGATATTGCCCACAACGCGGATCCGTCACCAAAGGACACCGACCGTAACCCGAGGACGCCGCCGGTGGCTCCGGTTCCGGACGAGGATGACGTCGCATCGACGGACTTCGGCAGCCAGCCCGCAGGAACTTATGACGACGAGTTGCTGGATGCGCACTTCGCCGCCGGCGACGGCCGCGTCAACGAAAACATCGGACTGACCGCGATCCACCAGGTCTTCCACTCCGAGCACGACCGCCTCGTCGATGAGATCAAGACCACGCTCACGAGGGACACATCCGCGAAGGGCGTCGCCGCCCTGCCGGAATGGCAGTCGCCAGCGGGAGCCAACGGATGGAACGGTGAGCGGCTCTTTCAGGCCGCACGCTTTGTCACGGAAATGGAATACCAGCACCTGGTCTTTGAGGAATTCGGCCGCAAGATCCAGCCGGCCATCCAGCCCTTCCGCGTCTACCACACGGACCTGAATCCGGCTGTGACCGCCGAGTTCGCCCATGCGGTATACCGGTTTGGCCACTCCATGCTGACCGAAACAATTTCCCGGACCAACGAGGACGGCAGTGACAATTCCATCTCGCTGCTCGAAGGATTCCTCAACCCGCCAGAATACGTCGATGGCGGTTCAGCCGGGTCCCTGACCTCGGAAGAGGCTGCGGGAAGCATCGTGATGGGCATGAGCGACCAGGTCGGGAACGAACTCGACGAGTTTGTCACGGACACCCTGCGGAACAACCTGCTCGGGCTTCCCCTGGACCTGGCGACGATCAACATCACGCGCGCCCGTTCTGAAGGCGTTCCATCCCTGAATGAGGTCCGTCGGCAGATCAACGCCGCCACCGGCGACGCCCAGCTCGAACCGTACACCAGCTGGGCTGATTTCGGACAGAACATCAAGCACCCCGAATCACTGATCAACTTCGTTGCCGCCTATGGCACGCACCCGAGCATCACCGGCGAACCCACCCTGGCCGGCAAGCGGGCAGCGGCCAAGGAAATTGTAGATCCGGGCATCGGCATCTCACCGAGCGCCGATGCGCTGGACTTCATCAACAGTTCCGGCGCCTGGGCCGGCCAGGAGACCGGACTGAACAAGATCGACCTCTGGGTCGGCGGACTCGCCGAAAAGACGAACCTCTTCGGCGGACTCCTCGGCAGCACCTTCAACTACGTGTTCGAAAACCAGATGACCGACCTGCAGAACGGCGACCGCTTCTACTACCTCATCCGGACCCCCGGCATGAACCTTCGTACCGCACTGGAGGCCAACTCTTTTGCCGAAATGATCATGCGCAACACCAACGCGAACTCGCTCAAGGCCGACGTGTTCGGCACCGCCGACTGCAAGTTCCAGCTGCGGAACCTCGCCGGTACCCCGGCCGGATATGCCGCAAACGGGGCAACGGTCGCGGACGACCCGGCGAGTGAATGCCGGGAGGACCTGGTGCTCCTGCGCAAGCCGGACGGCACCATCCAATACCGTGAGAAGAACGCCGTGGACCCGTCCGGCCTCAACGGACAGTCCGTCTACAACGGCACCGACGGCGTCGACCGGGTCGTTGGCGGTAACGACAATGACACCGTCCTCGGCAACGAGGGCGACGACGTCATCAACGGCAACGGCGGGGACGACATCGTCCTTGGCGGCGAAGGCAACGACCGGATCACCGATCTCGCCGGAGCCGACGTCCTCAAGGGCGGACCGGGCCACGACTACCTCAATGGCGGCATCGGCGACGACATCCTCATGGGCGGCGACGGCCAGGACTTCGTGCTCGGCGGGGCCAACGACAACGTGACGTTCGCCGGTGAAGGCGACGACTTCGTGATGTCCGGTGACGGGACCGACTCGACCTTCGGGGACGGCGGCGACGACTGGATCCAGGGCGGCTCCGGCCAGGATCTGCTGATCGGTGATCACGGCGCACCGTTCTTCGACGATCCGGCCCAGACAAGACCGGGCAACGACATCATGATCGGCCAGGTCGGCGAGAACGATTATGACGCGGAGGGCGGTGACGACATCATGTCCAGCAACGCGGCCGTCGACCGCTACGCCGGAGCAGCCGGGTTCGACTGGGCCACGCACCAGTACGACACGGTTCCTGCGGACGATGACATGAAGATCAACAAGAACCTGGAGGGCCTCGCTCTGCCGGTGGTGGTGAACCGGGACCGGTGGCAGGAGGTCGAGGCCAACTCGGGCTCCAGGTTTGACGATGTGATCCGTGGCGACGACGAAGTGCCCAGCACCGTGGGAGGTGCCGGCTTCAGCGGCTGCGACGTCCTTGACCAGGCTGGAATTGACCGGATCGCCGGCCTTGGCGCGATCCTTCCGGCTCCGAGCACTCCGCTTGAACAGGTCGAAGCACTGTCGCCCATGGGTGCCTGTCCGCTCAGCGGCCCGGTCTGGGGCGAGGGCAACATCCTGATCGGCGGCCTCGGAAGCGACATGCTTGAGGGACGCGGCGGCAACGACGTGCTCGACGGTGACCGCCACCTCAAGGTCCGGATCAGTGTCCGGGACGATGCCGGCGTCGAGATCGGCACCACCGATCTGATGGAGAAGCAATATCAGGCCGGCAACCCGATGACCCTGGCGGCCGCAGTAGCGGCCGGAGTGGTCAATCCGGGGAACCTGGTCGCAGTCCGGGAAATCATCGCTCCCACAGCCGAAGAGACCGCGGGTAACCGTGACGTCGCAGTGTTCTCCGGCCCCGAGGCGAACTACACCGTCACCACCACGGGCGGCGACGGCACGCTCGGTTCGCCGGGCTCCACCACCACCGTGGTGGACAACGTCGGCACCGATGGTACGGACACCCTCCGGAACATCGAATTCCTGCGCTTCTCCGATACGGTCGCGCCCAACGCGCCCGTCATCGGCATCGCAACCGCCGGCAATGGCCAGGCGACGGTCAACTTCACCGCGCCGACCGTCGGCACGGCCAGCAGTTTCTCCGTCCGGGTCCTGGACGTCACGACGGACCCGGCCGGTGTCCAGGTCGGTGCGCTGCGGACTGCTCCGGCCGGGGCAACCAGCCTGGTGGTCACCGGGCTGACCAACGGTTCCCAGTTCCGCTTCCAGGTGCTGGCGTCCAATGCGCTGGGTGAAAGCCCCTTCTCGGCAGTCTCCAACGCAGTGTCGCCGGCCGAGGCGGCCGCCCCGGGTGTTCCGACGGTCGGTACTGCAACGGCCGGGGATGCTTCGGCAACCCTGACCTGGACGGCGCCCGGCTCCGATGGCGGATCGCCGATCACCGGTTACAGCGTGCGCGCCTTCGCCGGAGATGTCCTGGCGACGACGCAGGCCGTCACCGGGAACGTGGGTACGGTTGTGGTCACCGGCCTGACCAACGGAACCGTGTACACCTTCGATGTGGCCGCGATCAACGGGGTCGGTACCGGGGCCTCCTCGGCCCGCTCGGCCGCCGTCACGCCGGCTGTCCCGGACACGGTGGCCCCGACGGTCACGGCCAGGGTACCCGCTTCGGGTGCGTTGTCCGTCAACCAGACGGCAAACATCACGGCGACGCTGAGCGAGGCTGTGACCGGGGTGACGGGAACCAACTTCCAGCTGCGGCTGGGAACCACACGGATTCCCGCCGCCGTTTCCTACAACGCGCAGACCCGGGTCGCGACGCTGAACCCGACCGGCTCGCTGCTCGCGGACCGCGTCTACACGGCCACTCTCTCGGGAGTACGGGACGCAGCCGGAAATACGATGACGGCCGCGACATGGACCTTCACGACCGGACCAAACCCGACGATCACCGCAACGACGCCCGCTGCGGGCGCCACCGGAGTGCGCCGGAACGCCAACGTGACCGCCCGGTTCAGTGAAGCCATCACCGGGTTCAATGTTGCCGGCCGGGTCCGGATTGAGAGGGTGTCCACCGGGGCGCGGTTCAATGCCGTGGTCACATTCAACCCGGGGAACAGAACGATGACAATCAACCCGACCGGAGCTCTGCTCCCGAACACCCGGTACCGGGTCATCGTCACCGGCGGCCCTTCGGGCGTCCGGGACCTGGCGGGCAACCCGCTGACCACGCGGACGTGGACCTTTACTACAGGTGCGCGGCTGTAGCAGCCAACTGAGATAGCCGGCCGGCGCGTCCACCCCGACGCCGCAGGCCGGCTATCTCGTACCATCGAACGCTCTTCGACACCGCTCTCAGTTCGAAGCCCATTTTGGAGGGGCCATGACCACACGACGAGACGTCTTCAGATTGGGAGCCGTCGGCGCCCTTGGCCTGGCCGGCCTGAAAAAAGGGGACGACGCGACGCCGTCGCCGACCCCGTCTATGACCCCGTCGCCGACCCCATCCCCGAGCGCTTCCCCAACCGCCTCGCCGCTGAAAGCCAGCCAGCTGGCTCCGAAAAACATGCCTGCTCCCTACCGCGGGGTGTTCCGCCGCCCGCCGGAATTGCTGCCCTTTGAGACCGGCTTCGACGACGGTGACCCGTCGCGGCCTTATGAGCGCTACGCCGTAACCCAGCAGCTGGGCCAGGCTCAATTCGTGCCCGGCCTGTCCACCACCGTGGCCGGGTACAACGGAATTTTTCCGGGCCCGACCATCCGCGCCACGCAAGGAACCCGGACTGAGGTGCGGATCCGCAACGGGTTCCCAACGCTGGGCCTCATCCACCCCGAGCCATTCAATAC
>JBFGBS010000111.1:0-6566 GCA_041567475.1 Arthrobacter sp. | reverse complement strand
TCCTACGCCGACCAGAGCCGCGGCGGCATCGACCCGAACAAGACCCTGTGGGAGGTCGTCTCCGACGGCCTCGATTACATCCAGGTCGGGCACGTCGAAATGCCCTCGCGCGCCTACGTGGCAGCTTTCGGGTTCAAGGGCCCGGACCAGCAGAAGAAGGCCGGTGTGCTCTCCGGTGGTGAGCGGAACCGCCTCAACCTGGCCCTGACCCTCAAACAGGGCGGCAACTTGCTGCTCCTGGACGAACCGACCAACGACCTCGACGTTGAGACCCTCAGCAGCCTCGAAAACGCGCTGCTTGAATTCCCGGGCTGCGCCGTGGTGGTCTCGCACGACCGCTGGTTCCTGGACCGGGTGGCCACGCACATCCTTGCCTACGAAGGTGACGAGGAGAACCCCTCGAAGTGGTACTGGTTCGAAGGCAACTTCGAGTCCTACGAGGAGAACAAGGTTGAGCGCCTGGGCGCCGATGCAGCCAAGCCGCATCGCGTCACCCACCGTCGCCTGACCCGCGACTAGCCGCACATGAGGAAGGCCGGTTCCCGATCTGCACTGCAGGTCAGGAGCCGGCCTTTCGTGCTTCCTAGGGCACCCGGACCATGCCCTCCTGCGCGACGGTGGCCACATGCCGGCCGTCGCGGCTGAAGATCTTGCCGGTGGCCAGGCCCCGGGCGCCTTGGGCGCTGGGGGATTCCTGCACGTAAAGCAGCCACTCGTCGACCCGGACCGGCCGGTGCCACCACATTGCGTGGTCCAGGCTCGCCACGGACATCCCGGGGGTGATCCAGCTCAGTCCGTGCTGGCGGAGGATGGATTCCAGGATCGTGTAGTCGCTGGCATAGGCCAGGGCGGCGCGGTGCATGCCCGGGTCATCGGGCATCGGGCCGAAGGTCTTCATCCAGACCGCGTTCCGGGCTTCCTTGGTTCCGTTGGCCGAAACGTACAGGGCCGGGTCGACGTGCCGGATGTCGAACGGCCGCTCAAAGGACCAATGCCGGGCGATGGGGTGGTCGAATTTCCCCAGCAGGTCCGCGGTGCTGGGCAGGGACTCGGGATCGGGGATGCCTGCCGGCGTCACCGACTGGTGCTCCAGGCCGTCGTCCTCGTTCTGGAAGGAGGCAATCATGGACAGGATGGGCGCGCCCTCCTGATAGGCGTGGACGCGCCGCGCCGAGAAGGACCGTCCGTCCCGGAGCCGCTGGACTCCGAACGTGATCGGCTTGTTGGCGTCTCCGGGCCGCAGGAAATAGCCGTGCATGGAGTGGACGCTCCGTCCCGGGTCCACGGTGCGGCTCCCGGCCACGAGCGACTGTGCCAGCACCTGGCCGCCGAAAACACGCTGGTGGGGCTGCTGCTGGGACGGACCCATAAAGATGTCTTCGTCCGTCCGGGCGCCCTCCAGTTCGCCCAGGTTCAGGAGTTGGATCAAGGAGGAGGTGGGATCCGCGGCGGGCGGCGCCTGCATTCCGGCATCGGCTTCAGTCATGGTTCGACTCTAGACGGCCCCCCGGCACGGCTCCAAGGAGGCACAGCCGGTAGAGTCGGTAGCGTGTCTGATGTCCTAACAAGCCCCCTGCAGTTCACCGATCCCCGCGACCTTGCCGACCTGCGTACCTTCGCGACCCGGGCCAAAACCGTCGACGACGGCGCCATCCGCCTCCAAGCCTCCGGCGCGGTCCTCGCCGCCTATGTCTGTATCCTGCGGCCCCGGCTGCTTGGCGAGTCGACTCCCACCATTCTCGGGCTCCGCACAATGTCGCTCGCGCAGCCCGCTGACACCGATGTGACCGTTGCCCTGTCTGCGGTGCTGGACCGGCTGGCCCGGGCCGGCGAACACGACGTCGAGCTGCCGCTGCCGCCGGTTGCGGTCAATGAATCGTGGGCGGGGATCGGCGCGCCCCGCTCCGGCTGGGAACTCCTCGGTGCCGTGTCGGACGCCGCCCTGCGCGAGGCAGCAGAGGCAGGCATTGCCGAGGTGGCCGCGATCATGCCGGACAAGCCCGGCGCGCTGATCGTGAACAATGCCCGCGCCACGGTGTGGGGCCGGGAATTGCCCGGAGCCGGCGGGGTCCCGGCGGGTGCCGCGTTCGCGGCGCTCACCCTGGGCTTCCTGGCTGACGGGGAGCAGCAGCTCTACCGCGCCGGCCGCTGGTTCCGCCTGAGCGGCACCCGCGGGCACGTCCTCGCCCGCACCGGAACCGGCCTGTAGCCGGGGCCGGACGGCCGCCCGGCAGAGCCTGCAGCCGCCCGGCAAAGCCTGCGGCCGCCGGTTGCGGCCTCTCAGCCGTCCGACGGGCTGTTGACCATCGACAGGGCAGCACGCTCCATGTAATCCCAGAGGGTCCCTTCGTACAGCGGCGGGAGCTCCAGCGCGTCAACTGCCGCGCGCATGTGGTGCAGCCAGCGGTCCTTGGCCTCGGGCGTGACACGGAAGGGCTGGTGGCGCATCCGCAGCCGCGGGTGCCCGCGCTCCTCGCCGTAGGTGGTCGGTCCGCCCCAGTACTGTTCCAGGAACATCAGGAACCGCCGTTTGGCCGGGCCGAGGTCCTCTTCGGGATACATCCGCCGCAGCACCGGGTCCGCCGCGACGCCGTCGTAGAAGACGTCGATCAGTTTCACGAAGGTCTCGTGGCCGCCGACGGCGTCGTAGAAGTTGTCCGTGTAGCCGGGCTGGCTGAAGGGGTCGTTCTGCATCAGTTGCCTGGGCCTGGCGGGTTCGCCGATGGGGATCGTCATGGTTATTCTCCGGACTTCTGCCGGGGGTCCGCCCCGGCGTCGGGGCTGTCAGCCGGTTCTGCGGCGGGCGGGATATAGGTACCCTGGGAGCGGTTGCCGACGCGCAGGATTTCGCCGTTGCGCAGGTACCAGACGGTGCCGTTCTCGGCCCGCACCCGGGTGATCCGCAGGCCTACGGATTCGACCGTGCCCACCACCTCGGACGTCTCGATCACATCGCCGATCCCGAACTGGTCTTCGATGGTGATGAAGATCCCGGAGAGGAAGTCGCGGATGAGCTGCTGAGCGCCGAAGCCGATGGCGACGCCGAGGATTCCGACACTTGTGAGCAAGGGTGCGATGTTCACGTTGAGGTTATTGAAGACGTAGATGACGGTGATCATCACCACAACAACGCCCGTGACGCTGCGCAGCAGTGAGCCGATGGTGTTGGCCCGCTGGACCCGGCGGTCGTGGTCCAGGACCCGCAGCGCGGGCTGCACCCAGCGGAAATGCGGCTTTTTGAAGAACGTCGACCCGGCGGCGACGCGCCTGGTGATCCGCGAGATCACGAACGATGCCCCGAGCCACACGGAGACGCCCACTGCGATGCTGATGATGAGGCCGGTGACGTTGATGGCCGAAATCTCCTCGGCCGTGATGAGGTAGGGCAGGGTCATGCGGTACATCGGCGGCGGCGCTCCTCTGGCACGTTGTTCAGCTTTAAGACTAGCGCCGTGCGGTGGCCCGCCCCGCATCCTCCATACTGCAGTTAGCTCATGACGGCAGCGGCACCACGGTGGTGCTCGGGTGGTGCAGCACCGGGAAGTTCACGCTCCTGGCGATGAAGCAGACCTTGTTCGCCTCGGCATGGAGAGTCTCCATCAGGTCGGCGGCGGCCTGGTCGGTGACGCTCACCCGGGGACTGAGCGTCACCGACTCGAACTGGCCGCTGCCATCCCGGTTGGTCCGCATCAGCCCGGCCGCGGAGTCCTCGTAGGCCGTGACCACCACGCCGTGTTTCACCGCCACGTGGAGGAAGGACAGCATGTGGCACTGGGCGAGTGCCGCCAGCAGCAGCTGCTCGGGGTTGTAGCGGTCCCGGTCACCGTGAAACGACGGGTCCGCGGAGCCTTTCAGGACGGGCAGGCCGGGGATTTCAACGTCGTGGTCCCGGGAGTAACCCCGGTAGGAGGCGGTGCCGTCGCCCAGATTCCCGGTCCAGCGGACCGTCAGCGCATACCGGTGCTCATCGAGCTTCATGGTGCGCCCCCTGGCCGGCATCAGGTTGGCCGGCGTCTGCCTGCCGGGCCCGCAGGGCGCGGGCCACGCCGTCGCGGTTTTCCAGCATCATCCGGCGCAGCGCCGAACTGTTGTCAGCGGACAGGGCAGCGAGGAACTCGTCCGTGCGGTCCACCGTGGCCTGGGTGGTGAGCTGGGCCGGGTAGAGGCCGACGACGATCTGCTGGGCGAGGGCGTGCGTCCGGCCCGCAACGATGCCCGGCACGGCCTCGAAGTATTTCTCCGCGTACGGTTCCAGCAGGCTCGTGTCCAGCACCCGGGTGAAGCCTGCCACCGCGGAGCCCTGGATGGCGTTGGAGAACTCGCCCTTCACCACGATCGACTCCCAGGCCGCGGCCTTGGCCTCGGGGGTGGGGATGGCCGCCGTGGCCAGGGCCGCGGCATTTTGGCCGTTGGAGGTGTTGTCGCGGGCCAGCTCGGCGTCGATCCGTTCCTGCCCGGCCCTGCTGCCGGCAACGAGGGAGGTAAGCAGTTCCCAGCGCAGGTCCTGGTCGACCGTGAGTCCCGGCAGGGTCACGGCGCCGTCCAGCAGCCCGCCCACGGTGTCCAGCTGTGCCGCGCTGCGCGCGAGCAGCGCAAAGGACTTCACGAACTGCAACTGCGTGTCGGAGCCGGCCGGGGCGGCGGCGGCGAGCTCCCAGAGGGTCTCGGCGGCCGCCGCGGTGGTGGCCTCCTGGTGCTCTTCGGCCACGTAGAACGTCAGCGTGGTGGCCAGCTGGCGGAGTTGGACCTGGATCACGGAGGAATCGGATTCCTCCGCGATGTTGGCCAGGATCAGCTCCACGTAGCGGCGGGCCGGGGTTTCGCCGTCGCGCGCCGCGTCCCAGGCCGAGCCCCAGACCAGGGTCCGGGGCAGGCTCTGGCTGAAGTCCTTCAAATGCGCCGTGGCGGTGGCCAGTGAGACAGGGTCGAGGCGGATCTTCGCGTACGCGAGGTCGTCGTCATTGAGCAGGATCAGGTCGGGCCGGGCAAGGCCGGCGAGGGCCGGGACCTCGGTGCGTCCGCCGTCGACGTCGAGCTCCTCGCGGTGCACGCGCTCCAGCTTTCCGGCCGCGGTGAGGTTGTAGAACCCGACGGCGAGCCGGTGCGGGCGCAGCGTCGGCTGGCTTTCGACCGCCGACTGCAGGATTGCGAAGGAGGAAATCACTCCGTCCTCGCCGACCGCCAGCTCCGGCGCGAGGGTATTGACGCCGGCGGTTTCCAGCCATAGCCGGCCCCACTCGTCCAGGTCGCGGCCGCTGG
Source organism: Arthrobacter sp. (assembly GCA_041567475.1). GTDB lineage: Bacteria > Actinomycetota > Actinomycetes > Actinomycetales > Micrococcaceae > Arthrobacter. The sequence goes on along the minus strand of JBFGBS010000111.1, from coordinate 1,307 downwards.
CCTTTTCCAGCTCGGCCATCAGGTCGCTCAGTTCGGTGTTGTGCCACGCGTACTTGGAGAAATACTCGCGGACGCCGGACATGAACTCTTCCGGGCCGACCCAGGCCACGAGCTGGCGCAGTACCGAGGCGCCCTTGGCGTAGGTGATGCCGTCGAAGTTCACCTCGACGTCCTGGAGGTCGTTGATGTCCGCGAAGATCGGGTGCGTGGTGGGCAGCTGGTCCTGCCGGTACGCCCAGGACTTCTCCACGGACGCGAACGTGGTCCAGGCGTGGCCGAAGCGGGTGTTCTCGACGGCGGCAAGGTGGGACATGTACTCGGCGAAGGATTCGTTGAGCCAGAGGTCGTTCCACCAGCGCATCGTCACGAGGTCGCCGAACCACATGTGGGCAAGCTCGTGCAGCACGGTGATGGCACGGCGTTCCACCTGCGCGTCGGTGACCTTGCCGCGGAAGACATAGCCTTCCAGGATGGTCACGGCCCCGGCATTTTCCATGGCGCCGGCGTTGAACTCCGGGACGAAGAGCTGGTCATACTTCTCAAACGGGTACGGGCAGCCGAACTGGGCCTCGAAGAACTCGAACCCCTGCCGGGTGAGCTCGAAGATGTTCTCGGCATCGAGGTACTGCATGAGGGACCGGCGGGCGAAGAGGCCCAGCGGGGTGACCCATCCCTCCGGGGACGTGTACTCGCTGCGGACCGACTCGTAGGGCCCGGCGATCAGGGCGGTGACGTAGGAGGAGAGCCGCGGGGTCGGGGTGAACTCCCAGACCGACCGGGCCGCGCCGTCGGCGCCGGGAGCCGCCGGCACCGGAGCCGGGGTGGGGGAGTTGGACACCACGTCCCAGTGGGCGGGTGCCGTCACGGTGAAGCCGAAGCTGGCCTTCAGGTCGGGTTGTTCAAAAACGGCGAACATGCGCCGGGAATCGGGGACCTCGAACTGTGTGTACAGGTAGACCTCATCGTCCACCGGATCCACGAAGCGGTGGAGTCCCTCACCGGTGTTCATGTACGGGGCATCGGCCACCACGAGCAGTTCGTTTTCGGCCGCCAAATCCGGCAGCTGGATCCGGACGCCGTCGGACACCTGCGCCGGGTCCAGGTCCCGGCCGTTCAGGGTCACACGGTGCACCCGCTCCGTCACGGCGTCGATGAAGGTCGAGGACCCCGGCACGGCCGTGAACTCCACGGCGGTCGTGGAGCCGAACACCTCCGCGCCCCGGGTGAGGTCCAGGCTGACCTGATAGGAGTCGACGGCGATCAGGGCAGCGCGCTCGCGGGCTTCCGCGCGCGTCAGGTTCATACCG
>JBFGBS010000110.1:0-6613 GCA_041567475.1 Arthrobacter sp. | reverse complement strand
GGGGGACAACAGCCACGTGGTCCCGACCGATACCCAGAAGAATACGGTCTACGCCCTTGCACGCGAGGGCATCGGCTCGCCGGAGGCCCTGCTGCTTCGACTGGCCGAGCACTTCACCTCCAGCTTCGATTGGGTATCCGGCGGCCGCTGGGAGGCCGAGTCCTACAGCTGGGACCGGATCCAGGCCCACGGCGCCGCCCACGACCACTCGTTCGTGCGCAACGGCCAGGAAGTCCGCACCGCCGTCCTCGTCCGCGACGGGGAGACCAACCACCTCATCTCCGGGCTCCGGGACCTGACCGTCCTCAAGACCACGCAGTCAGGCTTCGTCGGCTACCCCAAGGACAAGTACACAACGCTGCAGGAAACCACGGACCGGATCCTCGCCACCGACGTTGCCGCGCGCTGGCGCTTCAAGACCGGAACGGACTTCAGCAGCTTCGACTTCAACAAGAACTACGACGACGTCAAGAGCCTGCTCCTGGAGGGCTTCACCGAGAACTACTCCCACGCCCTGCAGCAGACGCTCTTCGACATGGGCAGAAAAGTCCTGGAAGCCCACGGCGAGATCGATGAGATCAAGTTCTCCATGCCGAACAAGCATCACTTCCTGGTGGATCTCTCACCCTTCGGCCTCGACAACCCCAACGAAGTCTTCTTCGCCGCGGACCGCCCGTACGGGCTGATCGAGGCCACGGTCCAGCGCGAGGAGTCCGCTCCGGCCGCAATCGCATGGTCCGGGATTGCCGGCTTCTGCTGATGCGGCCGCAGCACCCCGTTAGCCAGACACCAGTTAGCCAGACGATGACGTCTGCCATGAACCAAGAAAGTCTGCCATGAACTCCAAGAACTCCAAGGCGGCCGCCGCAATCAGCGGCTCCCGCACGGCGCCGGCCCGCCCCGAAGATGAACGGCTCTCCATTGGAAGCAGCTTCGCCTACGGATTCCAGCACGTCCTGACCATGTACGGCGGTATCATCGCCGTGCCGCTGATTGTGGGCCAGGCGGCCGGACTATCGCCCGCCGACACCGGTATCCTCATTGCCGCAGCCCTCTTCATGGGCGGGCTGGCCACGCTCCTGCAGACCCTCGGGCTGCCGTTCTTCGGGTCCCAGCTCCCGCTCGTGCAGGGCGTATCCTTTGCCAGCGTGGCCACCATGGTGGCCATTGTCACCGGTGGCGGCGGCCTGCCGTCGGTCTTCGGTGCCGTCATCGCCTCGGCCGCCATCGGTCTGCTGATCGCCCCGGTCTTCTCCAAGATCGTCCGGTTCTTTCCGCCGGTGGTAACGGGCACCGTGATCACCACCATCGGCCTCACGCTGATGCCCGTCGCCGCCAACTGGGCCATGGGCGGCAACAGGAAAGCGGAAGATTACGGCAGCATGGCCAACATTGGCCTCGCCGCCGTCACCCTGGCCGCAGTCCTGATCCTGAGCAAGGTCGGGAGCGCCACCATCTCCCGGCTGTCCATCCTGCTGGCAATCGTGATCGGCACGATCGTGGCCGTACTGACCGGTATGGCCAATTTCTCCAAGGTGGGCGACGGCCCGATCGCCGCGTTCCCGACGCCGTTTCACTTCGGTGCTCCGACCTTCGAGATCGCGGCAATCATCTCCATGGTCATTGTGGTCCTGGTGATCCTGACCGAGACTATGGCGGACATCCTGGCCGTCGGCGAAATCGTCGGCACCAAAACCGATTCCAAGCGGATCGCCGCTGGCCTCCGGGCCGACATGGTCTCCAGCATGTTCGCGCCGGTGTTCGGCTCTTTCACGCAGAGTGCGTTTGCCCAGAACGTGGGCCTGGTGGCCGTCACCAAAATCAAGAGCCGCTACGTGGTCGCTGCCGGCGGCGTCATCCTGGTCCTGCTCGGTCTGCTGCCGGTCATGGGGCGCGTCGTGGCAGCCGTTCCCACCGCGGTCCTGGGCGGCGCCGGCATTGTCCTGTTTGGCACCGTTGCTGCCAGCGGTATCCGGACCCTGGCCAAGGTCGAATACCGCAACAACATGAACCTGATCATCGTGGCTACGTCCATCGGCTTCGGAATGATCCCGATCGCCGCCCCGGCCTTCTACGACCAGTTCCCCAACTGGTTCTACACGATCTTCCACTCCGGCATCAGCTCGGCCGCGATCATGGCCATCGCGCTGAACCTGCTCTTCAACCATCTCAAGGCAGGAAACTCGGAGAACCAGTCGGTGTTTGTAGCCGGCACCGGCAGGGTCATCCGCGAGGAGGACCTTAAGTGCCTGGCGGACGGCGACCACTTTGAAAACGGCAAACTGATTGACTGCGACGGCAAGGAAGTCCCCGTCGCAACATCGGACAAGCAGGCCGAGCACTGACAAGCACAGTGACCGGGTAGATCCGTTGACGCCATCCGCGGGGAGAACCATTGAGGCCCATGTTCAGCACGAACATGGGCCTCAATTCACGCCAACGGTCTTCCGTCCGAACCTTGCGGCGGGGGAGCGGGCGCGGTTGTTAGCTGTGGTTCAGCTCCTCCGAGATGGCCCGGGCCGCCTCGCGCAGCAGCGGCACGGCGCGCTCGGCGAAGGACTGGTCCACGCGCGACACCGGCCCGGACACAGAGATCGCCGCCGGAGTGGGCGAGTCGGGGATGGCCATGGCGAAGCAGCGGACACCGATCTCCTGCTCTTCCTCATCAATGGAGTAGCCGCGCTCCCGGATCAGCTTCAGTTCACGGAGCAGGGAATCGACGTCGCCAATGCTCTTCTGGGTGGCAACCGGCATACCGACGCGGTGGACAATTCCGCTGACAGTCTCATCGTCCAGCTGCGCCAGGATGGCCTTGCCCACTCCGGTGGCATGGGTGTGGGCGCGCCGGCCGACCTCAGTAAACATGCGCATGGAATGCAATGAGGGAACCTGGGCGACGTAGATGACCATGTCCGAATCCAGGACGGCCATGTTGGCAGTCTCGCCCAGCCGGTCCACCAGGGACTTGAGCTGCGGCCGTGCCAAGGCTCCGAGCTGCTGGTTGGCCGCCTCGCCCAGCCGGATCAGCCGCGGGCCCAGCGCATAGCGGCGGTTGGGCAGCTGGCGGATATAGCCCAGCGTGACCAGCGTGCGCAGCAACCGGTGGATGGTCGGCAATGGGAGGTCTGTGGAAGATGACAGTTCGCTGAGGGTGACATCGCCGCCGGCGTCGGTGATCAATTCCAAGAGTTCAAAGACGCGCTCAACAGACTGCACGCCTCCGGAGGCTTTTTCGGCCATGTCAGTGGTCTCCTGCGGGTTCGTTCCGGCAAGTTAAATCCACATCGTGAAAATAATTGCTTGGAATCCCAAGATACAGGACCGCCAGCGGCCGCTCCAAGCACCACCGGGGTTGTATTTCCACAAAGTAGATAATAATATCCATAATACGAAAGTTTTTAGGCCAGCCCGGTAGCGGGCCCAACAGGAGGACATTCAATGGCGAACCCGAGCCCCGGAAACTCAATCACCCTGCGCGTTGAGGCGCCGTCAAGCTTCAGCGCCACCAGCGAACTCGCTGCCGCCGTCGGCGCCGCCGGCGCCGCCATCACCGCGCTGGACGTCACCGAGTCCCACCACGAGACCCTCGTAGTTGACGTCACGTGCAACACCACGGACGACGACCACGCCACCCGCGTGAAAGATGCCCTCAACGCGCTCGACGGCGTGACGGTCCGCAACGTCTCGGACCGCACGTTCCTGATGCACCTCGGCGGCAAGCTCGAGGTCGTGCCCAAGGTCGCGCTCCGCAACCGCGACGACCTCTCCCGCGCGTACACCCCGGGCGTGGCCCGGGTCTGCATGGCGATTGCCGAGAACCCCGACGCCGCCCGGAACCTCACGGTCAAGCGCAACACGATCGCCGTCGTCACCGACGGCTCCGCGGTCCTGGGCCTGGGGAACATCGGCCCCGCGGCCGCCCTGCCCGTGATGGAAGGCAAGGCGGCACTGTTCAAGCAGTTCGCCAACGTGGATGCCTGGCCGGTTTGCCTGGACACCCAGGACACCGAGGAAATCATCATGATCGTCAAGGCACTCGCGCCCGTCTACGGCGGCGTGAACCTCGAAGACATCGCCGCGCCGCGCTGCTTCGAGATCGAGAACCGTCTCCGCGAAGAGCTGGACATTCCGGTGTTCCACGACGACCAGCACGGCACCGCCATTGTGACCCTCGCAGCCCTGGTCAACGCACTGCGCGTCGTAGACAAAAAGCTCGCCGACGTCCGGATCGTGGTCTCGGGGGTCGGCGCCGCCGGGTCGGCCATCATCCAGCTGCTCAAGGCCCAGGGCGCCCGGAACATCATTGCCGCCGGACGCTCCGGCGCCATCCACTCGGGCCAGGACTACGACGACGAGCACCGCACCTGGATCGCGGCGAACACCAACGAGGGCGGGTTCTCCGGGACCCTGCACGAGGCGGTCAAGGGTGCCGATGTCTTCATCGGCGTCAGCGCGCCCCATGTCATCGGGGAGGAACAGGTCGCCTCCATGGCCAAGGACGCGATCGTCTTCGCCATGGCCAACCCGACCCCGGAAATCGACCCGGCCATTGCCTCCCGGCACGCGGCAGTCGTGGCAACCGGCCGCAGCGACTTCCCGAACCAGATCAACAACGTGCTGGCTTTCCCCGGCTTCTTCCGTGGCCTGCTGGATGCCGGCGCCTCGGACATCATCCCGGAGATGCTGGTGGCCGCCGCCGAGGCGATTGCCAACCGGGTGGCTGACGACGAGCTGAATGCCAGCTACATTATCCCCAGCGTCTTTGACCCGCATGTTGCTGCCGACGTCGCATCTGCCGTTGCCCACGCGGCCCATGCAGCCCGCGCCGCTGCCTCCGCCAACGCCTGATTCACCGCCAAGGAAAGGACCCGGACAATGGCTCACTCAGTCACTGACCCGCACCCGATTGCACGTGCCGAGGAAATCCTGACCCCGGAGGCGCTGGCCTTTGTGGAGGAACTCCACCACCGCTTCGCCGGTACCCGCAGCGAACTCCTCCAGGCCCGCACGGCGAAGCGGGAGCAGGTGTCCCGGACCGGCAAGCTCGACTTCCTGCCCGGGACCCGCGACATCCGTGAGGGCGACTGGACGGTGGCTCCCGCGCCCGCCGCACTCCGGGACCGGCGCGTGGAAATGACCGGCCCCGCCACACCCGCGAAAATGGCGATCAACGCATTGAACTCCGGCGCGAAGGTGTGGCTGGCCGACCTTGAGGACGCCAGCACGCCCACCTGGGCCAATGTCATCGATGCGATCCTGAACCTCCGGGACGCCGCCGCGGGCACCCTGGCGTACACCTCCCCGGAGGGCAAGGAGTACAAGCTCCGGACAGACGCGCCGCTCGCCGTCGTCGTCGCCCGCCCCCGCGGCTGGCACATGGACGAACGCCACCTGCTCATCGACGGGCAGCCGGCCGTCGGCGCGCTCGTCGATTTCGGCCTGCACTTCTTCCACATCGCCCGGCAGCTCATCAGCAACGGCCAGGGCCCGTACTACTACCTGCCCAAGATGGAGAGCCACCTTGAGGCGCGGCTCTGGAACGACGTGTTCGTCTTCGCCCAGGACCAGCTCGGCATCCCGCAGGGAACCGTACGCGCCACCGTGCTGATTGAAACCATTCCCGCCGCGTTCGAAATGGACGAGATCCTCTACGAACTCCGCGACCACGCCTCCGGACTCAACGCCGGCCGCTGGGACTACCTCTTCAGCATCATCAAGTACTTCCGCGACGCGGGCGAGGAATTCGTCCTTCCGGACCGCGCCTCGGTGGCCATGACGGCGCCGTTCATGCGCGCCTACACCGAACTCCTCGTCAAGACCTGCCACCACCGCGGCGCCTTCGCCATGGGCGGCATGGCCGCGGTGATCCCCAACCGCCGGCACCCCGAGGTCACGGAGGCCGCCTTCGCCAAGGTCCGGGCGGACAAGACACGCGAGGCCAACGACGGCTTCGACGGTTCCTGGGTGGCCCACCCGGACCTGGTTCCGACGTGCCGTGAAGTGTTCGACGCCGTCCTCGACGGCCGCCCCAACCAGCTGGAGCGGCAGCGGCCCGAGGTGAGCGTCAGTGCCGAACAGCTCCTGGACATCGCCTCCGCCGGCGGCGAAGTCACCGAAGCCGGCCTGCGGCTGAACCTGTATGTGGCCGTCGCCTACACCGCAGTCTGGATCTCCGGCAACGGTGCGGTGGCCATCCACAACCTGATGGAAGACGCCGCCACCGCGGAGATCTCCCGCTCGCAGGTCTGGCAGCAGATCCGCAACAAGTCCGTGCTGGCCGACACCGGCAACACGGTCACGCGGGACCTGGTGGAGCGCATCCTGGGCGAGGAGACCGACCGGCTCCGGGCCGAGTTCGGCGACGAAGCCTTCCGCCGCTACTACCAGCCGGCCAGCAAGCTGATTGCGGACATCTGCCTCTCCGAGGACTACACGGACTTCCTCACCACTCCGGCCTACGAACTGGTCGGCTGAGACGTGGCGCGGAACCTTTCCCTGACCGGCAGGGACCTGGCCGAGATCGAATCCCAGCTGGCCGCGACCGACCGGCTCCTGGAGCACAACTACCCGGGCGACGACGGCTCCCGCCAGCCGGTGCACACCGTCTACGTCC
>JBFGBS010000109.1:0-6759 GCA_041567475.1 Arthrobacter sp. | reverse complement strand
TCCCCTGGATCCGGTGGATCAGGGCGCCCCGCTGATCAGGCGTGGGCCTTGATGGCGGCGGCCAGGACCTCGAGGCCGTCGAGCAGGAGCTCGTCGCTGATGACCAGCGGCGGGAGCAGCCGGATGACGTTGCCGTACGTGCCGCAGGTCAGGATGATGACACCTTCCTTAAGGCAGGCTGCCGCGACGGCCTTGGTCAGATCCGGGTTCGGTTCCTTGGACCCGGCCTGGACCAGTTCGATGGCCAGCATGGCGCCGCGGCCGCGGATGTCCCCGATGACCGAGCCCTCGGCCCCGCCGGGAAGCGCAGCGGCGAGCTCGCGCAGGCGGGTGAGGGCCACGTCCTCAATGTGGCGGGCGCGGGCGTTGAGGTCGTACTGCTCCATGGAGGAAATCGAGGCCAGCGCCGCGGCGCAGGCCACCGGGTTACCGCCGTAGGTGCCGCCCAGTCCGCCCGGGTGGACGGCGTCGAGCAGGTCGGCGCGGCCGGTGATGGCGGACAGCGGCATGCCGCCGGCGATGCCCTTGGCCATGGTGATGATGTCCGGAACGACGCCCTCGTGGTTGACGGCGAACCATTCCCCGGTGCGGCAGAACCCGGACTGGACTTCGTCGGCGATGAAGACGATGCCCTTGTCCTTGGCCCAGGCGGCCAGGGCCGGCAGGAAGCCCTCGGCCGGGACGATGAAGCCGCCCTCGCCCTGGATCGGTTCGATGATGATCGCGGCGACGGAATCGCCGCCGATCTGCTTCTCGATCATGGTGATGGCCCGCTTGGCCGCCTCGGCGCCGGTGATCTCCGGGTTTTCCTCGCGGAACGGGTAGCTCATCGGCATGCGGTAGACCTCGGGCGCGAACGGGCCGAAGTTGGTCTTGTACGGCATGGCCTTGGCCGTCAGCGCCATCGTGAGGTTGGTGCGGCCGTGGTACGCGTGGTCGAACGCGACGACGGCGTCCCGGCCGGTGGCCAGCCGGGCCACCTTCACGGCGTTCTCCACGGCCTCGGCACCGGAGTTGAAGAGCACGGTGCGCTTCTCGTGGTCGCCCGGGGTCAGGCGGTTGAGCTGCTCGGCGACGGCGACGTAGCCCTCGTAGGGCGTGACCATAAAGCAGGTGTGGGTGAAGTGCTCAACGGCTTCCTTGACCGCGCCGACGACGGCGGGGTCCGAGGCGCCGACGGAGGTCACCGCGATGCCTGAACCGAGGTCGATGAAGGAGTTGCCGTCGACGTCGTGGATGATGCCGCCGTCGGCGTCGGCGACGTAGACCGGAACGCCGGACGCGACGCCGGCCGCGACGACCGCCTTGCGGCGTTCGGCCAGGGCAAGGGACTTGGGGCCGGGGAAGTCAGCCAGGACCCGGCGCTTCTGCTCGAGCCGGAAGGTGAGGTCATTTGCGGTGGTGGTCATGAGGGGGCCTTTCTAGTTCTTACGTTGTCTGCGTCAGCGTGGTGCGGGGCGTTACGCGTCCAGCGCACTCATGACGTGCTTGATGCGGGTGTAGTCCTCGACGCCGTACATGGACAGGTCCTTGCCGTAGCCGGACTGCTTGAAGCCACCGTGCGGCATTTCGGCGGTCAGCATGATGTGGGTGTTGATCCAGACGGCGCCGAAGTCCAGGTCGCGGCTGAGCCGCATCGCGACGCCGTGGTTGCTCGTCCAGACGCTGGACGCGAGGGCGTAGTCGACGTCGTTGGCCAGTTCCACGGCCTCTTCTTCGGTGCTGAACTTCTGCACCGTGATGACCGGGCCGAAGGTTTCCTTCTGGACAATGTCATCGCTCTGCTTGGCGCCGGTGATGATGGTCGGTTCGAAGAAGAATCCCTTGTCCCCAGCGCGGTGTCCGCCGGTTTCGATCCGGCAGTTGGCCGGCAGGGATTCCACCACGGCGCTGACGGCGTTGAAGTGGTTCACGTTGTTCAGCGGACCGAAGTAGTTGTCCTCGTCGTTCTGCGAACCGGTGCGCAGGGTCTTGGTGTGCTCCACCATGGCCGCCACCACGTCGTCGTGCACGGAATCCTGGACCAGGACGCGGGTGATGGCGGTGCAGTCCTGGCCGGCGTTGAAGAAGGCGAACTCGGCGATGGCCGCGGCGCTCTTCTTGATGTCGGCGTCGGCGAAGACAATGGCCGGGGCCTTGCCGCCGAGTTCCAGGTGCGCGCGCTTGAGGCCCTTGGCAGCTCCCGAGGCGACGGCGATGCCGGCCCGGACGGAGCCGGTGATGGAGACGATGCCGGGGACGGGGTGCTCCACCATCATGGCGCCGGTCTCGCCGGTGCCCAGCACGACGTTCAGCACACCGGCGGGGAAGATCTCTCCGGCGAGCCGGGCCAGGACCAGGGTCGATTCCGGGGTGGTGTCCGAGGGCTTGAGGACAACGGTGTTGCCGGCGGCGAGGGCCGGGCCGATCTTCCAGATGGCCATCAGGAACGGATAGTTCCACGGAGCGACCTGGGCCACCACGCCGATCGGTTCACGCCGGACGAAGGAGGTGTGGCCCTCGAAGTATTCCCCGGCGGACTTGCCTTCCAGGATGCGCGCGGCGCCGGCGAAGAAACGCAACTGGTCGGCCCCGGCGGCCACTTCTTCGGCCGCGATGAGGGACCGGACCTGGCCGGTGTTACGGTGCTGGGCCTCGACGATTTCGTCGCTGTTGGCCTCGACGGCGTCGGCGAGCTTGAGCAGCATCAGCTGGCGCTGCCCCGGCGTCGTGTGCTTCCAGGTCTTGAAGGCGTCCCGCGCGGCGGTCATGGCCGCGTCGACGTCGGCCTGCACCGAGACCGGCGACGTTGCCACCACGTCACCGGTGGTGGGGTTGACGATGTCCAGCGTGTCGGTGCCGGCGGGGGTGACGAATTCGCCGTTGATGAAGTTCTGCAAGGTCTGAACCACGATGTGCAACCTCTTTCATGCTGGTGTTGTGCCTGCGGCCACGGGAGAAGGCAGGCGGACGGGACGTGTCACTGATCACGAGCCTATGCCAGCCGGGCACGCCAGGGAATAGGCAGCTGCACACCACACCGGCACACCTTTAGTGCGGTTGTCCAGCGTCCGGTTATCCTTGGTCCATGGCCATTTCGCTTGCCGCCCTACTGGGTGTTCCGTCCCTGAGACTCACCAAGGCCGGACTGGCCGAGACCACGTGGCACCAGGACATTGTGTGGGTGGCCGTGACCGAACAGGAGGACCCCCAGCGGTTCCTCAGCGGCGGCGAACTCGTGCTGACCACGGGCGTGCGGCTCAGATCCGCGGCCGACCAGCGCCGCTTCGTCCGCCAGGTCCAGCGGACAGGCGCCGTCGGGATCGGCTTCGGGATCGGCCTCTCGCACGACGCCGTGCCGCCGGCCCTCATCGCCGAGGCGAACCGCTGGGGCCTGCCCGTGGTGGCGGTCCCCTACGAGACACCGTTCATTGCCATCGGCAAGCTCGTGGCCGAAGCCCAGGCCGCCGACCACGTCGCGAAGCTCGAACGCCTCATCGCCGGCCACCAGGTCCTGGCCCGCGCGCTGTTGACCGGCGGCGGACTGGCTGAGCTGCTCAAACATCTGGGCGCCATGCTGCGCACCGAAATCAGCCTGACCCAGTTCACCGCGGAGCTCTACCGCAGCCGGCCCGGCGGCGCGCCGCCGACAGCCGAGGCGTGGACGTCTTATCCCGTGCCGACCGGCCGCCGTGACGCGTGCACCCTGTGGGTGAAGCAGCCGTTCGAGGACACCGGAATTGTGGGATACGCCCAGAACCTGATCAGCGTCGAGCTCAACAACATGGTCAAACAGCGCCAGGCCGAACGCGCGCTGGCCGGTCAGGTCTTCGAGGACGTGATCCACGGGACGCTGGAAACCAGTGAAGCGACCCGGCGGCTCGCGGGCGTCGGGATCGACAGCACCCGCAAGAACGTGGTCCTGCTGGCCGAGTCCGCCGCGCACTTCAAGCAGGTGGGCAGCGCCTCGCTGCCGCCGGCCCTGGCCAAGGCGGTGAGCGCCGTCGTCGGGAAGGACCTGATCGCGGTGATTCCCGACGACGGCAGCGGCGCCCCGGCCCTCGCGCGCAGCCTCAGTGACCACTTCGCCGAGTCCGGGATCCACGCCACGGTCGGCATCGGCGGGGCCTATACGAAACCGAACGGCCTGCGTTGGAGCTACTTCGAGGCGCGCGACGCGGCACGTCGCGGCCTGCCGGTGAACGAACCGGAGCGCCTGAGCCTGACATCGCTGCTGCTGGCGAGCGAGGATGTGCCGCTGGTGGACATGGCGAACGAGTCCCTCAACCCGCTCCGCGCCTTCGATGCCGCCCACGGCTCCGAGCTCCTGGCGACGCTGGAGAGCTACTTGAACAACAACGGTTCGGTGGCCGCGGTTGCCGAGGAACTCACGCTGCACCGGAACACCGTCCGCTACCGGCTGGCGCAGGTCACCGAGCTCACCGGCTACGACCCGGCCCAGACGCAGGACCGGGTCCAGCTCTGGCTCGCCCTCGCCGTGCAGCGCCTCGGGGCCCGCGGCTCCCGCTGAATTCCCCCGCCACCGGCGGGTTCGTTGATTCAACAGCATGCTTACTATACTGGGCTGACCACTCCGTAGAGAGCTGACAACTCCGTAGAGAAACGAGCATCGCATGACTTCGGCTGCTGCCACGCGTTCCCTTCCGTATCCGCTGGGCGTCACGTTGAGGGACGGTGGCGCGAATGTTGCCATCTACTCCCAGACGGCCGACTCGGTGGAAATCTGCACTTTCGACGGCCACGGCGCCGAGACCCGCACCGCATTGCCGGAGCGGACCGGGCACGTGTTCCACGGCATGGTCCCCGGCATCGAGGTCGGCACCCGCTACGGCATCCGCGTCGACGGCGCCTGGAACCCCGACGCCGGCCTGCGGCACAACGCCAACAAGCTGCTCCTGGACCCGCACGCCACCGCGATCGAGGGCGGCTATGACTGGGGCCAGGCGGTCTTTGCGCACGACATGAACAACCCCACGGAGTTCGACGGCACGGACTCCGCCGCCTCGACGCCCCGCTGCGTAGTCACGGACCCGTCTTTTGACTGGGACGCCGGCACCCCCGACGTCGCGCCGCGCATCCCGCTCGCCGAAACCGTGGTCTACGAAGTCCACGTCAAGGGCTTCACGCAGCAGCACCCGGACGTCCCGGCGGAGATCCGGGGCACCTACGCCGGACTGGCGCACCCGGCAGCCATCAAGCACCTCACCGACCTGGGCGTGACTTCCGTCGAACTGTTGCCGGTGCACCAGTTCGTCCAGGACAGCCACCTGGAGGAAAAAGACCTGCGCAACTACTGGGGCTATAACAGCATCGGCTTCTTCGCCCCGCACGGCGACTACAGCTCGGCCGGCGACGGCGGCGGCCAGGTCGCGGAGTTCAAGGCCATGGTCAAGGCGCTCCACGCGGCCGGGCTCGAAGTCATCCTCGACGTTGTCTACAACCACACCGCCGAGGGCAACCACATGGGCCCCATGCTGTCCTTCAAGGGCATCGACAACGCCGCCTACTACCGGCTGGTGGAGGGGGAAGAATCCGCATACTTCGACACGACCGGCACGGGCAACAGCCTCAACGTCGGCCACCCGGCGGCACTGGGCCTCATCATGGACTCGCTGCGCTACTGGGTCACGGAAATGCGCGTGGACGGCTTCCGCTTCGACCTGGCCACCACGCTGACCCGGCAGGACGGCAGCGCCGAGCTGCACAGCGCCTTCCTCACCCTGATCCAGCAGGACCCGGTCCTGGCCCCGGTCAAGATGATCGCCGAGCCCTGGGACACCGCCGGCTACCAGGTGGGCGGGTTCCCGGCCGACTGGTCCGAGTGGAACGGCAAGTTCCGCGACGATGCCCGCGAATTCTGGCACGGCGGCGAAGACGTCCTTGGCGACTTTGCCCAGCGCTTCCTCGGCAGCCCGGACGTCTACGAAGGCAGCCGCCGCGCACCGGTCTCCAGCGTCAACTTCATCACCGCGCACGACGGCTTCACCCTGGCGGACCTTACGGCCTACGACGAGAAGCACAACGAAGCCAACGGTGAGGACAACAACGACGGCGAGAGCGACAACCGCTCGGCCAACCACGGCGTCGAGGGCCCCTCCGATGACGCGGCCGTCACCGAACTCCGCGACCGCCAGCGCCGTAACCTCATGGCGACCCTGCTGCTGTCCACCGGCGTGCCCATGATCCTGGGCGGCGACGAAATGGGCCGGACGCAGGGCGGGAACAACAACGCGTACTGCCAGGACAACGAGATCTCCTGGTTTGACTGGAGCAAGATCGATTCCGGGCTTTTGGAGTTCACCACGGAGCTGATCACGCTTCGGCGCGAGAACCGGGCGCTGCGCCCGGACTGGTTCCGCTACGCACCGGAGGCCGGCGGCGCCGACACTGTGCAGGTGCTCCGCGCCGATGCCGAGGGCTTCGGTGAGGAGGACTGGACGGCAGGCCACCGCGCGATCGCGTTCATCCTGGAGCACGACGGCGCCGATTCCTTCGCCATTCTGCTCAACGCCGCCGAAAATGGCGTCGAATTCACCGTCCCGAATGCCCCGCAGCAGGAGTGGGAACTGGTGCTCTCCACCGACCCGGACCAGCAGGTGCAGCCGCCGGTCAGCACCCTGATCGTGCGTGACCGCTCCATCACGGTCCTGCGCTCCCGCTCATAACCCTCCTGGTCCTAACCCCGCCTACATAGCCCCCTCCCCTACAGCAACGCGGGGTCACTTTTCGCCCATAATCCACCCTCGGATGGGCGAAAAG
>JBFGBS010000108.1:0-6776 GCA_041567475.1 Arthrobacter sp. | reverse complement strand
TCCCCGGCGGCGCCGTCATTAAAGGTGATGGAGATGCGGACGCTGGCCGGGAAGTGACGGGGCATCCGGATGAAGCCGTCTGCGTCCTGCTGAAGATTGATCAAGGGGTTCCGCCTTTGGTGGTTGAGGCTTCCAGTCTCCCGCACTCCGGGACTCTCCGATGACCGCCGCAACGCCCGGACGTAAAGCGGCCCTGCCCGTGGCAAGGAGCGATGCCCGGCGGCGGCGCCCTCCCCCGGGCCGATCGGGCCGGCGTCCACGTGAGCCGTCCAGCCCTCTCCCAATATCTGCTGACGCAACAGGGCTGGATGACGGTGAACGCGGCCCGACCGAAAATCAAGGAAAGTATCGGCACCCGCAGGATCGCTTCGGATCAACCGGAAGGGTGCGGCAGGGGAACGCCCGCTCAGCGCGGCGGAGAACGGCGAGGGTTCGGCGGAAGTTCCGGCCAGTCGGCATCCCTGAGGGGCGGACGCCCGGCGCGGCGGCGTCCATGTCGACGGCGATGGTAACTTCGAGGTGGTTGGTCATAGGCACGTGCCCTCCACTGCAAGTGAAGCGGCCTCTGCCTGACCACCTTCAGGTTAACCAATTCCGCCTTGTTTTGAAAGCCATGGACAGCTCCGCAGACGCGGGGCGGCGCTGCCCGGGAGACGGCAGAGAACGGTTATTGGTCAAAATTCGCGGGAGGGCTTTCCTCACCCGAGACGGCTTGGACTACCCCCGCGGCGACGTCCCTGAGCTTGACGTTCCTGGAGTTGGAGGCGCTGACCAGGAACTTGAACGCCTCGTCCTTCGAGCAGCCGTTCTGGGCCATGATGGCGCCGATGGCCATATCGATCGTGGTCCGGGAGCGCATCGCTTCCTTGAGGTCGTCCCTCGCTTCGCGCAGTCCCGTGGCGATGAGGGCCAGCGCGAGCGGGCGTGAGGCGAGTTCGGCAAAGGCCGTCGCGGCTTCGACGTCGGCTGAGCTGAATCCGTGCACGCGGTCTGAGTAGACGTTGAGTACGGCCTTCGCATCGTTCTTCGGCGTCAACGGAACCGCCAGGATGGAGCCGACGCCACTGGCCACTGCTGTGGGGATGTAGCCGGGCCACCGTCCGTCCTGGCCTAGATCCTGGATGAGCAGTGGCCTCCCGGCTTTGAGCGCCGTGAGGCAGGGGCCCTCGCCATGGCGGTTTTGCAGTTCGTCCATCGCCCGGGCGGGAAGACTGCTGGCTGCGGACAGCGGAGGCCGCCGGTGCCGGATTACCGTGATGCCGCATTCACGTCGGTTCTCGGGGCGGGAACACCGATCGGCAGCGATGGCAGCGAGCGCGGCCAGGAATTCACCTACGTTCTCGTGCCGCAGCACCAGATCCAGCAACAAGGAAGCATCCGCGCCGGCACGCCCCTTCCGGACATCGCCCTCACGGACGTTGCCGGCGTCGTCCTCGCGGCTCTCTTGTTCCATTTTCGGCCCCTCGACTCCCGGGTAGCGCCCCAGGGCAGCCTCCCTGGGTCATAGATCGGGGACTTCACTGTCCTCGACCCCTTTCTTCCATGATAATAATTGCCCCGCCGCGCGCCACGGATGCCCGGGGGCGTGCGACGGCAGTCGCGTCGGCGCTCTGCTTTCCGGGGCCGGCCTGGTCAGCCCTCAGCGGGATTTCTGAGTCCCGTCAGGATGTCCTGGGCGATGTCGTGGACTGTGCGGTTGCTGTCCTGGGCCGCCCGGCGGAGGACTTCCAAGGCTTGCTCCCGTCCGCCGCGCGTTTGGACCATGGTCAGGGAAACAGCGGCATCCACCACGGCGCGGGACTGCAGTGCGTGCCGCAGGTGGTCCGGATAGGCGCCGGGCGAGTGCACGCGCAGGGCCAGTCGCAGAATGCGGGAGATGGAGACGGCGTGACGTTCGATTTCATCGATCGCAGCGGGGCCGAAGGCGGACAGGTGACGTGAATAGCAGTTCAGGGCCGCCTTGTACGGCTCCTGCACCCCGATGGGCACGGCGAGGACGGTTCTGATGCCGTCCCCCGCGATCGCCTGTGCGTATTGGTGCCAGCGGTCATCGGACTCGAGGTCAGGGATGAGCACGCGGTGTTGTTCCCGGAGCGCGGTGAGGCAGGGGCCGTCGTCGAACTCGTATTGCTTTTCGTCCAGGTGTTTGGCCTCATCGGTGCTGCTGGCCACCGTGGCCGGGCCGCTGCCGCGCTCCACCGTGATGGCACACAGAAGCGGCGCCCCATCCCCGCCCAGCAATGACGCCGAGATGGTGGTCAGTCCCAGAAGGAAGTCGGTAAAGCTGGGGCTTTCGAGTAGGAGATCCTGAAGCTGCTCTAACGTCGGTGCCGTGTTGTCCTCGGCCACTTGGCCTCGATCCTTTGTGCCGCCGGCGCTGCCGTCGACTGTCGGTTCGCCGCTCGTTGCCGCAACCGAACCCGGATTCAAACATCCGCTCAAGGCCTGACACATCTTGGGCATCTACTTTCGACGTTACTCCGTCGGGGAGCTGTTTGACCTGCCTACGGCCATTTACTTCCCGTCACCGGATTCCTCGAGGCCGTCGGGGCCGCCGTGGGCGTCCGCGTCGTCGTCGGCGTCGGTTCCGCTGGGCTCCACACCGCGGGGGTCGCCGACTCCGCCGGGGCTGGTGTCGCCGGCGAACTCGTCACCATAGGGCGCATAGGGGCGGGGCGTCTCATTGATCAGCTCATTGGCCGCCATTGCGAGGAGATCCCGCTGGAGCGGCGGCAGGGACAACAACCCCTGCAGGTAGGCTTCCACTTCGTATTCTCCGGCGTCCCCGGCAATGCCGAAGTACCGCAGCCACAACTCGGAGACTGAGATGCCGGCAGCATTGATTGCTTCACGGAGCCTGCGGCGCTGCTCCGGCTCGTTGGGATCAAAACCCATGAGTCGACCCTCTACTCCCCGGCACCCGTCGTGCCGGTGACAAGTCCCGAGCTGAGCTCCGCCAAGGTGAGATTCGCAGACCGCGCGTCGCGCAGCAGCTGCTGCAGGGCATCTTCATGGCTGATCCGATGGCGTTCCATCAGCATTCCGCAGGCACGGTTCACCAGGTCCCGGGTGAACAACGACTCCTGCAGCGCAGAACTCATCCGGTGCGGGGCGTCACTGGCCTGGATGTGTGACAACAGCGTCGCGGCCGGGCCGGCAAACAGGCTGAGGACCCGTCCGCTGTCTCCGTCGTAGGCGCCCGGGAGACCGCCGTACATTTTCAAGGCACCAATCGAGACCTTGCCGGCCAGCAGCGGGACGCTGACCACCGAGCGCACGGGCAAGCCGGCGACGACGGCGGTCCACTGCGGCCACCGCCCGTCCGTCGCGATATCGTCCACAAGGACGACCTCTTCGGCGGCCCACGCCGTCAGGCACGGCCCCTGGCCGGTCTCGTACTGGGCCGCATCGGCATGCTTGACGACCGAGTCCGTATAGCCGCTGCTGACCCGGCGGCCCATTGAGTCCAGCAGGGACACCCCGGCCCCGATCGTCCCGGGCAGGGACTCCTTGACGGCCTGCGCGAGCAACTGCACGGCACGGTCCACCTTTTTCTCCGTCAGCAACAAACCGCGAATTCGGGCGATCACACCGGTCAACTCATCCAGCGGAAGCTGCTGCACGATTCACTCTCGATCTCTAGTCTCAACACCGGAGCCCGCAGATCCGTTCATGCGCGCCTTAAGACCAGCTTATTCCGTTCCGGCCCGCCCGTGAGGTGCTCCGACACGCTCAGTGCCGTGCAACCTTGGCGCGGGATTAGGCAGGCGCAGGGCAGACGCGGTGTGGGGTGGGGGTGGTCTGGCTGCGTAGTTCGCCGGCCGTATGCACCGGCACGGGGAACATCTGGGCGGGTGCACGGGTCCCAGCCCCCCGGCGGGACCCGTGCCATACCCATTCGGGTTGTCCTTGGGCGTAGTTCCCATCCGTCGAGACCACAACGGGGACAACATCAATGCTGCCCGCTTCCGATCAATAACGGCCTCCCCGCGGGAACAAGACTCTGACAAGAATTCTTCAAGACCTTGATGGGTTCTTGATCTGTCCGGGCTGCTGCAGGCCGGCTGCAGGTGAACGCTTCCGGCCCCGGGGACGGGCTGAACCGGAATCATTTCCGGACCGCAGCCGTTAATTCTTAAGTGCCAGTAGAGCGTGGGAAGCGCTGGATAGGAAGGATTGGGATGACAAGGAAGATCGAGACAGTCGAAGACGATGCCGGCAAGGCCACGACCTACCACCGGCATCCCAACGGCGGCGGCCTGCTCGGGCCCGGCGCCACTGCGGCCGAGGACTCCTTCATTGCCGCGTCCACCTACGTCGAGGCCGGCGCCCGGATCGGCTCCGGCTGCCGGATTGGCCGCGGCGGCTGGATCGACCGGCACGCCGTTGTGGGCGACCACGTCATCATCGGCGACGACGTCTACGTGGGCCGGGGCACGGTCCTGTCCGACCGGGCCCACATCGGCAGCCACTCACGGATCGGCGCGGGGACGCTCATCGGTTTCGGCGCCCGGCTGCACGGGGACAGCATCGTGCCGGAGGGCGCGCACATCGCCGACGCCAGGCCGGCCCGGATCGCGTCTGCCCCGGGCCGGAAGACGCACGGACCGGACCCCCGGATGGCCGCCTAGCCGCATCCCGCGGTGGAAGGCCTGCCCGGCCGCCGAGTTTCCCCACCTTTGAAGGCATCCTTCGGCGTGGGACGACGCATTGCCGGCGTGTCCACGGGATTCGGCGGCAAACATGGGGAAACTCAGCCGTGCGGACGGCGACCCCTCCCGGACGCTGGGCCGGACCCGCACCTTGGCGTGGCGTAATGAGGCTTGGGCTTTATTCTTTCGATGTATAAATAGACTTGGCCCGGGCATGACCGGGCAGACGGACAACCAAATAAGCCGGCCACGGCAAGAGACGCTGGAGAACATGAAGACAAACTTCCCGGGCTGGACCAAGGCCTGCCTGTCCATGATGGCCGGCTCCGCCTTGTTGCTCGGCGGACTGGCTGCGGCCCCTGCCGCCAGCGCCGCCCCAGCCAGCAGCCCTGCCATGGTGATCCCGGCCTCGGCCACGACGCAGAGCGAAGCCCCGAACAAGGGAAGTGCCAGGGCCGCCTCAACAAGCAAGTCCTTCACGGTGAGGTCCGCGCCGAAAATCTCAGGAACCACAAAGGCCGGCCGGACACTGAAGGTGACCAAGGGCCGCTACTCGGTCACACCGTCGTCGCACACCTACCAGTGGTACCGCGGCTCAACAAAGATCAACGGCGCCACCAAGTCCAGCTACATCGTGACCGCGTCCGATGTCGGCAAGACAATCACGGCCAAGGTGACGATCAAGCGCAGCAGCTATGCCAGCAGGACGGTGGCGAGTTCCGCCGTCAGCATTCCTCTGCCGGCCGCCCCGCCGCGCGTGGTGATCAGCAGTGACGGCACCTATCGGGTCGGATCCGGCGTCAAACCCGGCCTGTATAAGGCCACCGGCTCCGGAGCCACGTGCTACTGGGAGACGCTGAACGGGTTCTCCGGTTCATTCGAGGACATCAACAGCAACCACTTCGGCACCAGCAACACCCTCGTGCGCCTCACGTCGTCGGACAAGGGCTTCTCGACCAGCCGCTGCGGCAGTTGGAAAACGGTGGGCGGCTCCGGGGCCAATGCCAGCAGGATCACCCGGGACGGGACCTACCGCGTTGGCATCGATATCAAGGCCGGCACTTACGTTGGCACGAGCAACGGCAGCGGATGCTACTGGGCCACGCTGGAGGACTTCACCGGAAGTTTTGAAGACATCAAGGAAAACTACTTCGGCTCAGCCAGGACCATTGTGGAGATCCCGAAAGACGCACAAGGCTTCACCGTCAGCGGATGCGGGACCTTAGTCCGCGGCTGATGTCCCGCGCCTGACGTTCGCTTCAGAAGTCGACCGTGTGGCTCCCGGGAGCGGCCAGCCGCACGTCACCTGGCTCCGTTAGCTCCCCAGCGGTATGCGGAGGTCGTGCGTCGGCCGGTGCATCCATTTGGAACCCGCAGCGGCATTGCAGCACGTGGGTGGGGGCGTAGTCAGGACTCGGCGTCTCGGGGATAAGCGGCACCCTGGTCATGGGTTCCCTGCAGTGGACCGCGGCGATGCTCAACTCACACCATCTCGGGATAGGTGGACAGGATGTAGTCCGTGGCCGCGGGCCCCGTCATGCGGAGCCTGGTGTGTCCGGGACGAATGCCCTTTTGCTTCATGGCTGTCCAGAAAGCGCCTTCAGACAGGGGCACGACGGCGGACAGAAAGCACCAGCTCGTATAGAGGCCGTAAAGACGGTTCCGCCCGATGGCCGCATCAGCCGGCGGATCGAGGGCGGTGGCTTCTTGAAGGAACCGGTCGAACTGGTCGGTCTGCGAATCCGCCAGGTATGCCTTTTCCGCGTGCATGGTTGTCATGAAAGTCTCTTCCGCTGGGGTGTTATGCCTCCGCGTTGGTGCGGCGGTTCGTGCCTGAATGCGCAGGTGGTGTCATGCGGGGATCCTGGCGTCCAGTTGTGCAGTTCCGGAGCTAACGCGGTAGCAGCGACGGAGTCGGGGGGTACGCCGTCTGTATGTGACTACCCTGGCTCAAGCGCCGGGGTGGTTTCGCCTCTGAAATCCAACTCTTGTACTGGGCGGTAACATTTTCTCTACAATGTAGACTTTAGGCGTAGACTACAAGTTAAACAAGCCCATGCGGGCTTGCGCAAAGATTTCTCCATCGATTGGCGCCTCTACTGAGGGCCATCCGCCTCCCCTTGA
>JBFGBS010000107.1:0-6783 GCA_041567475.1 Arthrobacter sp. | reverse complement strand
CTTCATTTCGGTGCACGTCCAGCAGCAGAAACTGGGCCAGCTGGCGCTGGAGCTGGCCGGCATCCCGGAAATCCTGGAGGGCTACGGCCTGACCGGCTCGGCCGATTTGCTGCTGCGCGTGGTGGCCCGCGACGCCGAGGACCTTTTCCGGATCAACGGCAAGATCCTGGCGTGCGACGGCGTGGACCGCACCGACACGGCGCTGGCCATGGGCGAACTGATCCCGTTCCGGATCCAGCCCCTGCTCGAACGCGGACCCGTCGAGCGCTGACCCCTTCGAGCATTGACCGGCCGGGGGCGGACCCTTCCGAGCGCTGACCGGCGGCCCCGGACGCCAACAGGGGCCCCGGTGGGAGCCCCTGTTGGTATTTCCGCCCGCCGCCCGGAGGCCGGTGGGTTATCCGTTGATTAGTGGTCGGTGGCCTTTTCGGCGCCGACCCCGGTGAGGGAACGGACTTCCATTTCGGCCTGCTTGGCGGCGTCTTCCGTCCGCTTGTCCAGCACCGTACCGAGCCAGCCCAGGAAGAAGGCGAGCGGGATGGAGACAATGCCGGGGTTGTTCAGCGGGAAGATCGCGAAGTTCGCGCCCTGGATCATCGAGGTCTTGGCACCGGACACCACCGGGGACAGTGCGATCAGGATGATGGCCGAGGCCAGACCGCCGTACATGCTCCAGATGGCGCCCTGGGTGGTGAACTTCTGCCAGAACAGCGAGTAGATGATGGTGGGCAGGTTCGCCGATGCCGCGACGGCGAAGGCGAGCGCCACCAGGAACGCCACGTTCTGGCCGTTGGCGAAGATGCCGCCGATGATGGCGAGGACCCCGATCACCACAACGGTCCGGCGGGCCACCTTGACCTCCGTGGCGGCGTCGGCCTTGCCCTTGGCGATGACGCTGGCGTAGATGTCATGGGCGAAGGATGCCGCGGCGGTGATGGTGAGACCGGCGACGACCGCCAGGATGGTGGCGAAGGCCACCGCTGAAATGAAGCCCAGCAACAGCGGTCCGCCCAGGTAGAAGGCCAGCAGCGGAGCGGCGGAGTTGACGCCGCCCGGGGCGGACTTGATGGTCTCAGCCCCGACGAGCGCGGCTGCGCCGTAGCCCAGGACCAGGGTGAACAGGTAGAACAGGCCGATCAGCCAGATGGACCAGACGACGGATTTGCGGGCTTCCTTGGCGGTCGGAACCGTGTAGAAGCGCATCAGCACGTGCGGCAGGGCGGCAGTGCCCAGGACCAGGGCCAGGCCGAGGGACATGAAGTCGAGCTTGGACGTCTCGGACTTGCCATACTGCAGCCCCGGGTTGAGGATGTTCGGGTTCTTCGAGGTTTCCACCGCGCCGCCCAGGAGGTCGGAGAGGTTGAAGCCGTAGATCGCGAGGACCCAGAAGGTCATGACCGCGGCGCCGGCAATCAGCAGGATGGCCTTGATGATCTGGACCCAAGTGGTGCCCTTCATGCCACCGATCAGGACGTACATGATCATCAGGGCGCCGACGACGATGATCACGAGCGCCTGGCCGCCCCAGTCACTGATGCCCAGGAGCAGGGAGATCAGGCTGCCCGCACCGGCCATCTGGGCCAGGAGGTAGAAGAAGCAGACAGCGAGGGTGGAGATCGCGGCCGCGATGCGCACCGGACGCTGCTGGAGCCGGAACGAGAGGACATCGGCCATCGTGAACTTGCCGGTGTTGCGGAGCAGTTCGGCGACGAGCAGCAGGGCGACGAGCCAGGCGACGAGGAACCCGATGGAGTACATAAAGCCGTCATAGCCGTTGATGGCGATGGCGCCGGTGATGCCGAGGAAGGACGCGGCCGAGAGGTAGTCGCCGGCGATGGCGGTCCCGTTCTGCGACCCGCTGAAGGATCGTCCCGCGGCGTAGTAATCGGCGGCTGTTTTGTTGTTCCGGCTGGCCCGGAGCACGATCACCATGGTGACGGCGACGAACACGCCGAAGATGGCCATGTTCAGCAACGTGGTCTCTTGGAGGGCGGCGACGTTGACGGCCGCCGGGATCATGACGGTCATTTCGCTGCTCCGCTCGTCGTAATGCCGGACTTGTCGAAGCCGTGACCCTCGATCTCGTGCCGGATCTCGGCGGCGATCGGATCCAGCTTCCGGTTGGAGTAGCTGACGTACCAGCCGGTGATGGCGAACGTGGACACAAACTGCAGCAGGCCAAGGACCAGGCCGATGTTGATGTTGCCCCAGAGCTTGATCGACATAAAGCCGGCAGCGTAGTCGGCCAGCAGGACATAGGCGAAGTACCAGAGCAGGAAGGCTATGGCCATCGGGAAGACAAAGCTGCGGTGACGTTTGCGAAGTTCCTGGAACCGCTCCGTCGACTGGACCTCCGTGAAGTCCACGGCCGCCGCGGCGTCCGTTTCGTGGGCATCGTGACCCATCGTTCCTCCTCTTTGAGACGGGGTGAGTCGACATCGACTTCACAGCCCCCGGCGTCAATGTGACTGCAATCACTCTGCGGTGTGGCGGGGGTAACATTCCAGCGCGGGCGCGCCCTTCGTCGCCCAGCGGTCAGGATGCTGCGCCGAGCGGCGTCCGGGCAGGGCCGTGGGCGACCCGGACGGGCGGCGGGCACTGCACGGCGGGCACTGCACGGCGAGCACTGCACGGCGGGCACCGCGATACGCTGGGCCTCATGCCGGACTCTGCCTTGTACAACGCTGCCGCCGTCGCCGTGATCGCCATGGCGGTTGCCGTCGTCGCCGCGGTCGGGCTGCGGATCCTACGATCATTCCGGGAGCTGGGCACCGATGCCGAGCAGGCCACGTACCGAACACTGCATGCCGCTTCCCGGGCGGGACAGCATCTGCGTAACGGCCTGACGCCGGCAGGCGCGGCCAAAGCCAGCAAACAGCTGCGCGGGCTGCTCGGCAGCGACGCCCTGGCGATCACGAATACCGACGCGGTCCTCGCCTGGGACGGCGCCGTCGAGGAGCTCAGGCCCGCCCTGATGGGCCTCGCGGCAAGGGTCCTGGCTGACGGGCAGACCGCCGTGATTCCGGCCGGAGAGCTCCAGTTGCTGGCCGGCGGCGCCGGCGCCGGGACGCTTCCGCCCGACGTCGAGCGCGCCGTCGTGATCGCACCGATCAAGGCCGGGGACCGGGTGGTGGGTGCCGTGGCAGCCTTCGCGCCCGCGGCCGGCGCAGGCCTGGTCCGGGCAACGGGCGAGGTGGCCGACTGGGTCGCAGCGCAGGTGGAGCTGGCCGAACTGGAGGCCTCCCGCACCCTCCTGATGGAGGCCGAGGTGCGCGCGCTGCGGGCCCAGATCAGCCCGCATTTCATCTACAACTCGTTGAACGCGATCGCCTCTTTTATCAACACCGATCCGGTGCGGGCCAGGGAACTGGTGGTGGAGTTCGCCGATTTCACCCGATATTCCTTCCGCCGGCACGGGGACTTCACCACCCTGGCCGAAGAGCTGCGCTGCATCGACCGCTACCTGCTCCTGGAACGGGCGCGCTTCGGGGACCGCGTGCAGGTCAGCCTGCGGATCGCGCCTGAAGTGCTCAGCACGGTGATCCCGTTCCTGAGCCTGCAGCCGCTCGTGGAAAACGCGGTACGGCACGGGCTGGAGGCGAAGGAAGGACCCGGCCATATCAACATCAGCGCGAATGATGCCGGGGCGTTTGCCGAGGTCACCATCGAGGACGACGGCGTGGGGATGGATCCGGCGGAGCTGCGCGCCGTCCTGGCCGGGCACGCGGACGGCGACCACGTCGGGCTGCGGAACGTCGACGCCCGGCTTCGGCAGGTTTATGGCGATGAGCACGGCCTCGTGATCGAGACGGCCCCCGGGGAGGGCACCCTCATCACCATGCGGGTACCGAAATCCCAGCCCCGGCATGATGCCTGACCCCCGCTGCGGAGACGGTCCGCAAGCCGCCGGCAGTAGTCTGGAGCCATGATTAATGTCCTCGTCGCCGACGACGAGCTGCCCGCCGTGGAGGAACTTGCGTTTTTGCTCGGCCGGGACGACCGGATCGGCACCATCCATCGCGCCACCTCAGGGGCCGAAGCCCTGCGGGCGCTGGAAACCCAGTCCGTCGACGCCGTCTTCCTCGACATCCATATGCCGGCGGTGTCCGGACTGGACATCGCCCGGGTCATCTCCCGCAGCGCCCGCCCGCCCGCGGTGGTTTTCGTGACCGCGGACGAGGACTGCGCCCTGGAGGCTTTCGAGCTCGCCGCCGTTGACTACCTGCTCAAACCCGTCCGTGCCGAACGGCTGACGAAGTCCGTCGGCCGGATCAGCGAACTGCTCAAGGACGGCGCCCGGGCGCCGGAGATGATCACGGTGGACCTGGGCGGCACCACCAGGATGATCAGCCGCGAAGACATCACATATGTCCAGGCCCAGGGCGACTACGCGAGGCTGCATACGACCGATGCCAGCTACCTCATCCGGGTCCCGCTGGCCGACCTCGAACAGCAGTGGGCGGACGCGGGATTCCTGCGGGTCCACCGTTCCTACCTCATTGCCTTGCACCATGTCAGCCACCTGAAGCTGGCCGCGGCCAAGCCCAGTGTCACGGTGGCCGGGGCCGAACTGCCCATCAGCCGCCGTCACCTGCCCGCCGTCCGGGAGAAGCTCGGAACGACCCGGATCAGGCCGCAGCTGTGACCCGGGTACGGGTAACAGCACCCCGGGGAACCGCGGTGCGCGCCGCCACCGGCACGGCGGCCGCCGGATCCCGTGCGGCGACGGAAGAGTCCGACGCCGGCCAGGTCTTCGTCCGCTCGCTGATCCGCTCCCAGCTGCGCCTGGCCCTCGTGGTGGCCGCCGGTTTCCTGCTGATCCTGGTCGGCTTCCCGCTGCTGCTGGGGACGGTCCCCGGGCTGGCCGGGTCCACCATTGCCGGCCTGCGCTTCGACTGGGTGCTGCTGGGCGCCGGAATCTACCCCGTGATCGGGCTGGGCGCGTGGCTCTACGTCCGGACCGCGGCCCGGAACGAGGCCCGCTACCGGGACCTGGCCGGGGACCGGTGAGGCCGCGGTGAACCCGGCCGTCGGGCTGGCCGCCTTTGCCGCGGTCTCAGTGGCCACCGCAGCCATCGGCTTCTACGGCCTGCGGGTCTCCCGGACCACCGGGGACTTCTACGTTGCCTCCCGGACCGTGCGTCCGTGGTGGAACGCCTCGGCGATCGGCGGCGAATACCTCTCCGCCGCCAGCTTCCTCGGCGTTGCCGGGCTGATCCTGCTCTCCGGTACGGATGCGTTGTGGTTCCCGGTCGGCTACACGGCCGGCTACCTGATGCTGCTGCTGTTCGTGGCGGCTCCGCTGCGGCGGTCCGGAGCCTACACGATTCCGGATTTCACCGAAGCCCGCCTCGATTCACGGGCGGTCCGCCGTGTGACCAGCCTCGTCGTCGTGCTTGTGGGGTGGCTGTATATCGTGCCGCAGCTTCATGGCGCCGCCCTGGCGATCCGGATCACGACGGGGTTGCCGGGCTGGGTGGGTCCGGCGGCCGTGGTCGCGGTGGTCTGCATTACGGTGACCGCGGGCGGGATGCGGTCCATCACCTTTGTGCAGGCATTCCAGTACTGGCTGAAGCTCACGGCCCTGGCCGTCCCGGTGCTTTTTATCGTCTTCGCGCTGGCCGGCACCGGCGCGGAGCCGGCGACGGGCGCCGCCGTGAATCCCACGGCCGCGGCGCCCGCCGGGCCGTACCAGACCATTTCGCTGCTTGTGGCCCTGTTGTTCGGCACGCTGGGCCTGCCCCATGTGCTGGTGCGTTTCTACACCAATCCGGACGGCCACACCGCGCGGCGCACAACCCTGATCGTGCTGGGGCTGCTGTCGGTCTTTTACCTGTTTCCCACTGCGCTCGGGCTGATCGGACGGATGTTTACCCCGGACCTGGCGCGCAGCGGACAGGCCGACGCGCTGGTGCTGCTGCTGCCGGGCCGGTTGATCGACGGGCTGGCCGGAGACCTGCTCTCCGCCCTCGTCGTCGCCGGGGCATTCGCCGCTTTCCTGTCCACGACCTCGGGCCTCGTGGTCTCACTGGCCGGAGTCATCAGCCAGGACGTGCTGGGCGGGGGCGTGCGCGGATTCCAGCTCGCGGCGGTGCTCTCCGCCGTCGTCCCGCTGGGGATCGCCTTGCTGACGCAATCACAGGCCCTCGCCGGGAGCGTCGGGCTGGTGTTCGCCTTCACCGCGTCCACGATCTGTCCTGTGCTGCTGCTCGGCATCTGGTGGCGCGGCCTGACGGACGTCGGCGCGATCGCCGGAATGGTGACCGGCGGCATGCTGTGCGGCGGCGCGTTGATTGCCGGGCAGGTCCTTGGCGGGGCGGCTGCGCCGCAGTGGCTCGCCGTGCCTGCCGCGTGGACGGTCCCGGCCGCCTTTGCCGTGATGGTCCTGGTCTCACGGGCGACGGCGAACCGGGTGCCGCGGACGCTGACCCGGCTGATGACCCGGCTCCACACGCCGGAGCGGCCGCTCGCCACCGAGCGCTGAAGCCCCGCGGGGACTTAGTCGATCGCGGCCATCAGTTCGACGACGCGGTCCAGGAAGGCATCCACCTGGCTTTCCTCATAGCCGTCGCGGCCGACGGCGGGACGGAACACTGCCCGCCGGACGTTGTCGACGCTCAATGGCGTGTCTTCTTCGAGATAGCCGATCAGTTCGCGGCAGAGTTTGTCGACGTCGGCCGTGTTGTAGCTGCGGACCTTGGCTTTGGCGGGCCGGCGGAACCGCTCGCCGTCCGGACGGTGCAGCCGGCCGCGGAGCACGCCGGCCAGCCGGCCGATTTCACG
>JBFGBS010000106.1:0-6795 GCA_041567475.1 Arthrobacter sp. | reverse complement strand
GCTCAACGCCCTGCTCAACACCGCCTCCGGCGCCACCTGGGTCTCCCTCCACCACGGCGGCGGCGTCGGCATCGGCCGCTCCATCCACGCCGGCCAGGTCTCCGTCGCCGACGGCACCGATCTTGCCGCACAGAAACTCGAGCGCCTCCTCACCAACGACCCCGGCATGGGCGTCATCCGGCACGCCGACGCCGGCTACGACCGCGCCGTCGAGGTCGCCCAGGAACGCGGCGTCCGCATCCCCATGAACGAAGGAACCGCGAAATGACGATCACAACCCACGAGCCCGTTACCGTCACGCTCGGCTCCAGCGGCGTCACCCCCGAGGACGTTCTCGCCGTCGCACGCCACGACGCCCACGTGACCATCTCACCGGACGCGCTCGACACCGTCGCCAAGGTCCGGGCCCACATCGACGACCTCGCCCACAGCCCGGTCCCTGCCTACGGCATTTCCACCGGCTTCGGCGCGCTGGCCAACCGCCACATCCCCAACGAACTGCGGACCCAGTTGCAGAAGTCCCTGATCCGGTCCCACGCCGCCGGCATGGGACCGGCGGTGGAACGCGAAGTGGTCCGCGGCATCATGTTCCTGCGGGCCAAGACCCTCGCCTCCGGCCGGACCGGCGTCCGGCCGGTGGTGCTGCAGACCATGGTGGGCCTGCTCAACGCCGGCATCACCCCGGTGGTGCGCGAATTCGGCTCGCTCGGCTGCTCCGGCGACCTCGCCCCGCTGTCCCATTGCGCCCTGGTCCTGATGGGCGAAGGCGAAGCGGCCGGCCCGGACGGCGAGCTCTACGGCGGCACGGGACGCCGCCCCGTCGCCGAGCTCCTCGCCGCCCACGGGATTGAACCGGTCACGCTGGCGGAGAAGGAGGGCCTCGCGCTCGTCAACGGCACCGAAGGCATGCTGGGCATGCTGCTGATGGCGATCGCCGATATCCGTGAGCTGCTGACGACGGCGGATATCACCGCGGCGCTCAGCGTCGAGGCGCTGCTCGGCACGGACCAGGTGTTCCTGCCGGAACTGCACGCCGCGCTCCGGCCGCACCCCGGCCAGGCCGCCTCCGCCGACAACATGCTGCGGGTCCTTTCCGGCTCCCCGATCGTGGCCTCGCACCGGGTGGGCGACACCAAGGTCCAGGACGCGTACTCGCTGCGGTGCGCGCCCCAGGTGGCCGGCGCCGTCCGTGACACGGCGGACCACGCCGCCCTGGTCGCCTCCCGCGAACTGGCCGCCGCGATCGACAACCCCGTGGTCCTGCCTGACGGCAGGGTCAGCTCCAATGGCAACTTCCACGGGGCCCCCGTCGCGTATGTGCTCGACTTCCTGGCGATCGCCGTCGCGGACCTCAGTTCCATTGCCGAGCGGCGGACCGACCGGATGCTGGACCCGGCGCGCTCGCACGGGCTGCCGGCCTTCCTCGCCGCGGACCCCGGAGTCGATTCCGGCCTCATGATTGCCCAGTACACGCAGGCCGGGCTCGTCTCGGACAATAAGCGCCTGGCTGTTCCGGCCTCGGTGGACTCGATCCCGAGTTCGGCGATGCAGGAGGACCACGTGTCCATGGGCTGGCATGCCGCGCGCAAGCTCCGGCGCGCCGTCGAGAACCTGCGCCGCGTCCTCGCAATCGAACTGGTGACCTCGGCCCGTGCACTGGATATGCGCGTCCAGCTCTCCGGCGGGGAGCTCACCCCGGGACCGGCGGGCACCGCCGTGATCGCTGCGCTGCGCGGCGTCGTCGATGGTCCCGGAACGGACCGGTTCCTGTCCCCGGAACTCGAGGCGGCGGACGCCCTCGTGGCCTCGGGCGCCGTCCGTGCGGCGGCCGAATCCGCCGTCGGAATTCTTGCCTGAATATGAATATT
This sequence comes from Arthrobacter sp., assembly GCA_041567475.1. Taxonomy (GTDB): domain Bacteria; phylum Actinomycetota; class Actinomycetes; order Actinomycetales; family Micrococcaceae; genus Arthrobacter. Next base: position 4,927 of record JBFGBS010000106.1, on the reverse strand, counting down.
CAACATTACGGGCGGCTAATTCCCGCCCAATCCGAAATACTCTGCGACACAACCGGCCGCGGCGCGGCAATTGTAGTAGAACTGGAGATGTAGTGATTAAGCCCACAACAAAGGCGTTGTGGCAAAAGAACATATACAAAGGGGTAGAAGTTCAATGAAAGCACGGGGGACGGTCATGTCCAGGCGGCTGGCACCAGCGGCAACGGTAGCCGACTGGACGAGTCTCAAGGCCGGGGACCGGGTCGAAATCATCAAACATGCACGGATTCTGGCCGCCGGTGCGGTCGAAGAAGTATCACCCAGCGGCCATGTCCTGTGGCTGCTGCCGGAGTCCGGTTCAGCAACGCAGCATTACCTGAAATCCGACGCTGTCCAGGTGCGGCGCAGTTAGCACCGATTGGTCGGCATTACAGGAAAGCCCCCGCCTCCGGGCCGGCCTCGCACCAAGCGTGGCAGGTCCCGGGACGGGGGCTTTCCAGGTTCCGGGCAGGCCGGCATAACGGGGGCGGCGCGGGTCAAGCTGTTGCTGCGGACTGCGCCACGATCCGGTGCGCGAAGCGCAGGATCTCCTCGCCGGCAAGAATGCCGGCCGCGCCGGTCACGGTCAGGTTGGGCCGGGCGAAGCCGTCGCTGTGGAGTTCGCCGTGGGCCGGCCGGATCGCGAGGTCCGCCAGCTCAAGGATGCCGGCATCCAGCCGCGAATCGCCGGCCGCGACGAGCACTCCCGCGCCGGTGCGCCGCCGGACCTCCTCCACGGCGGCCTCCTTCGTGACCGGGATTGGCACACAGTAGAGCTTGCGGCCTTGCAGGGACGTCGTCCAGCCCCGGGTCCGGCACCAGTCTTCAAGCTCTTCGGTATACCCCGCCGGCAGCGCCTCCCGGTCGACGATCGAGTAGGCAAAGACGTCTTCCGCGGTCCGCACCCGCAGGATCGCGGGCACCGCCGCCGGGCCCGTGAGCCGGGCCAGCACGTCGCTCAAGGGCGCGCAGTCCGTGCCCAGTGACCGCCGGATGTGGCGTGACCAATCGGGATCCGGTTCCCCATCGCGCAGCAGCACCGCTCCGTTCGTTGTGACCGCGTAGCCGCGGCCGCGGCCAGGCAACCGGATCCGGGCGAACTGCGCCTGCGTCCGCGTGGTGACCGGGACGAAGATACTTCGTTCCATGAGCCCGGCCAGCAGATCCTCGGCCGCCCGGGTCATAAAGGACAGCGGCGCCGCGTCGTAGACTTCGGCGACCACCATCCGGGGCGCCGCGTCATCCGCGCCGGGAAGCGCCATGGAATTCGCCGAGTAGATCAGGGTGCGGTCGAGGTCGCTGGCGATCATGACCGGAGCCGGCGGGGACGCCGGCGGGCGGTGCTTGGCGTCGCTGGCCGGGGAACGGGTCGCGGTGCTCATAGGTCGATCACGGTCTTTCCGTCGGCGCCCGTGGCGCCCGGGGTGTGGATGGGATGGATCAGGCCGACGCAGCTGTAGGGCAGGTCGGGCACCTCCACCACCTCGACTCCGCGCTGATCCGCGAGATGCAGGACATGGCTGATGTCGCCGGCCGCGTCCGGGTGGACCAGCACCTTCCACGGCACACGCCGCAGCAGCACGCGTGTGGTCTCGCCGACCCCCGGCTTGACGAGGTTGACGTTGTTGATGCCGAATTCCCGGCTCAGCTCTTCCACGGCGGCCCAGCCCGACCAGTCCGCCTCGGGAAGTTCTTCAACCTGGGCGGGGGCGGATGCCGCCGCTGCCAGCACGGTCTCCCGGACCGCAGCGAACTGTGCCGTGACGGCATCCAGGAACGTGGCGGAGACGTCGCTGCCGGCCAGGTCCGAGTAGAACTTGGCGCCGTGGAAATCGCCGGGGCCGATCAGCGCCGTATTGAAGACGGTGCGGGAGACAAGCCCGGAGACGGTCGAGTTCAGGCACGCGGACGGGACGAGGTAGTCCTCCCTCGTCCCGAAGATCCGGACGCAGTGTCCGGGGTCGGCGAGGACCGCGAGGTCGGGCCGGAACGCCGCGCCGTCCGTCGTCTGGAAGAGCGCGACGGCGTCTGCCAGTTCCCGGGCGATGGCGCCCTTGCCCGTCCAGCCGTCGACGAACATGATGCGTTCGGGGTCGTGGCGGGCCGCGAGATAGCCCAGGGCGGCCTGGTCGATGCCAAGTCCGCGCACGATGCTGACGGCATAGTGCGGCAGGTCCAGGCCATGGACCTCCCGGGCCCAGCGCTTCATCAGGATTCCGACCGGAGTCCCGGCCCGGGCGAGGGACACCAGCACGGGCGCGTTTCCGCGCAGTTTCAGGACTTGTTCGGTCAGCGTGCCCACAGCGTGCGCGATCCGGGCGGCCGAGCGCTCCAGCGCGTCGTGGAACAAGGCACCGTACTCGGGCGAGGGTTCGAACTCCTGGGGCAGCGACTCCGCGTAACTGGCCTTACCGGACTGGATGGCAGCCTCGCGTTGGGCCCGGGGCGCCTCCAGCTGCGCCGAACTCAGGTCCTTGAGCAGCCAGAGCACGTCCTCCCGGGCATAGGAGCCGAAGGCCGGACCGGCGAGCGGTTCCGGGAACGGTCCCTGCCGGGGCAGCAGCACAACTTCGACCGCGGCGCCGCTGCCGGCCACGGCCTCCGCGATCCGTCCCGGGGCCAGGAGCCGGGACGCCGGGGTGCCGGGTTCCGCCATGAGCACGACGGTGTCGAAGCGCCCCCCGGGGTGCGCGAAGTTGTATGCGAACCGGGGACCGGGCCCGTCGGCGGCATCGTCGTCGCTGTCGAAACTGATGGCCGAGCGGATGGCATAGCCGGGTTCGTCCACGGCGGCGACCGGAGACCGGGTGCTGGTCGAATAGCGGATGTCGGCGTCGGGGCAGAGTTCCTGCAGCCGGACGGCCACGGCCAGCGGGACCGCCATGAATTCCTCGGTGGCCAGCACCAGGACACGGGATCCTGCCGTGTCGCCGCGGCGGAGGGCGGCCGCGACGTGCCGGGCAATCCCGGCCGCCTCCTCGGGGTCGGGACGCCCCGCGACGCCGAACCTGGCGCTGCGGATCGGCGGAACGGCGCCGGTCAGGTCCAGCAGCCCGATCCGCCCGCCACGGGGCGCAGCCCGGTGCGGCAGCGGGAGGCCGCTGATCAGTTGGGCCGCGTCCGCCGCGAGTGCTGCCGGCAGGGTGATGCTGCCCTGGGCCAGGGCGACGGCGCTGATCCTGGCCCCGAGTTCGAGGGCCAGGGCGTCAAAGGCTGCCCGATCGGCCGCGGACCGGAGATCCACCAGGGAGGCGATGACGTAGCGGCGGTGCGGGGCCGTGCGGTGCAGGTCGCGGATGGTGTTGATGATCGTTGCGCCGGTGCTCAGCTCGTCATCCACCAGGATGACGGTGTCCGCGAGGTGCAGGGCGGCGCGGCCCGTCGGCAGAAGCTGATGCGAGGTCGCATGGGAATGGGACTCTTCAAACACACCGTACGGCGCCACCCCCTCGGGGCTGTGCCGGGTGGAGTGCAGGTAGTAGGTGCCCAACTGCGCTGCGACCAGCTGTCCCAGCCCGGTGGCGGTTTCTGCGTAGCCGATCGTCACGGCACCGGGGCAGTCGCCCTGCTGGCCGGCCAGCAGGGCGCAGAGTTCCGTCACGGCGGCGGACCGGGCCTGCCGGGCGTCCTGACCGGCGTCGCCGTCCTGTCCGGTGCCGCCGTCCTGACCGGCGTCGTGTTGGTCGGCGTCCGCCGAGAGCAGGCGCTCCAGCTTGTCCGCGGCCTCCTCGATGACGGCAGAGACGCCGGGATCGTCCTGGAGTTCCTGCCGGACCAGCAGGCCCAGCAGCCAGCCGGCCGAGGTCGCGATCCCGGGTTCGGTGGGCACATGTTTGGCGAGGACCCGGGAGACAAGCAGGTGCGCGCGTTTGGGGTTGCGTCGCAGCGCCAGGCCCACCAGGGAGCGTACCGGCAGCACACTGCGTCCCGGCGCCGAGGCCACGTCGACGCCGAGGGCGTCCCGGACGTAGCTGCCGCTCCACGGGGCATCGGTCCGGATGGTCTTCATCGCATGCTCGCTTCCAATAGCTCCACGAAACTCACGCCCGGCCGGGCGACACCGAAAGCCCGGGCACGCAGTAGGGTGCGTTCCGCCCAGGTGCGGTGTGGTTTCGATTCGTTCATCTTGTTGCCGTAAGACGAGGCTTTGACGCCGCCGCCCGCGCTCGCCGTAATGTCCAGGGCATCGAGGTATTCCTCATGGCTCACCACGCAGAGGGAATGCACCACGGGCACGTGGCTCGGGTGGATGACCGTCTTGCCCAGCAGTCCGTTGGCCAGGTCCAGTTCAATCTCGCGGATCAGGCCGTCCAGGTTCTCCAGCAGGATGCGCTGGCGCAACTCGCCTTCGTTGACCGCTTCGAAGGGCGTGGCCCGCAGTTGCGGCCGCAGAACCCGTTCCGTGTTGACGTAGTGCTCCCACACCGGGCCGGAGATGACCCAGCCGTCCTTGGGCCGGCCGAAAATGTTGACGACGTCGCCGATGATGTTCGCGACGACCTTGACGTTGTAAATGGTCAGGTCACGGGAACGCCGCAGGCCGAAGGCGCTGGACATGTCCGTTGCCCCGATCCGGACGCAGAGGACCAGATCGCGGAATTCCTCGATCAAGGCCAGGTTGTCCGTCAGTACCCGGACCCGCGACTCCAGATGCGTTGTCGACAGGTCTTCGATGATGGGCATGGCCCGCAACACGGGGGTCTCCGCCGTTCCGCGTCCGGTTTCCCGGTTCAAGAGCTGCAGCGCCTCCAGGAAGGCGCGTCCGCGGCCGGTTTCGTTTTCGAATTTCGGCAGCACAAACCCGGAGACGACGCCGAGGGACTCCCCGGCGCGCCGGCCGATGCCGATCAGTTGTTCCGGGGTCCGGCACCGGATGAAGATCAGCGGAAGGTCTTCCGGAGCATCCCCG
>JBFGBS010000105.1:0-6810 GCA_041567475.1 Arthrobacter sp. | reverse complement strand
GTTGTGGCGAGGGCAGGCATACCGAGCCGCTCGGTTTCGTCGAAGAGCTCACCGAGCCGGGCGGCGCCGTCCAGCATGGAGTATTCGGTGTGGTTGTGGAGGTGCACGAACGAACTGTTGCTGGAAGTCACCGCACCATTCTAGTGCCGGGCGGCGCCCGGCGGGAGCCGCCCTCAGGCGTTCCCGGATTCGAGCACGTCCAGCGCGTATTGCAGGTCCTGCGGGTAGGGGCTGGAGACGGTGACCTTCTCCCCCGTCCGGGGATGGTCGAAGGACAGCTCGCGGGCGTGCAGCCACTGCCGGGTCAGCCCCAGGTTGGCGGCCAGCCGGGGATCCGCACCATAGGTGAGGTCACCGGCACAGGGATGACGCAGGGCTGAGAAGTGCACCCGGATCTGGTGGGTGCGCCCCGTCTCAAGATGGACTTCGACCAGTGAGGCCTTGCCGAAGGCTTCCAGGACTTCGTAGTGCGTGATGGAATCGCGGCCGTCCTCGATCACGGCGAAGCGCCAGTCATGGCCGGGGTGGCGACCGATCGGAGCATCGATGGTGCCCGCCAGCGGGTCCGGCAGGCCCTGGACGACGGCGTGGTAGACCTTGTCCACGGTGCGCTCCTTGAACGCCCGCTTGAGTGCGGTGTACGCGTTCTCCGTTTTGGCCACCACCATCACCCCCGACGTTCCGACGTCGAGCCGGTGCACAATGCCGGCCCGTTCTGGGGCCCCGGACGTGGAGATCCGGTAGCCGAGCCCGGCAAGGCCGCCCACCACGGTGGGACCTACCCAGCCCGGGGACGGATGCGCGGCGACGCCGACCGGTTTGTCGATGACGACAAACTCATCGTCGTCCAGCAAAATCAACAGATCGTCCACGATTTCCTCCACGATTTCCAGGGGGTCCCGGCGTTCCGGGACGACGACGTCGAGGACGGAGCCGGCGGCCAGCTTAAGGGATTTGCTGACAGCCCGGCCGTTGCAGGTGACGTTGCCCTCGGCAATGAGCGCCGCGACCTGGGCTCGGGAACTTTCCATGAGTGTTGCCAGGCCCGCGTCCACCCGGCTGCCGGCAAGGTCTTCGGGGACAACGAACCGCTGCGGCCCGGCGGGCTCGTCGATCAGGTCATCGGACAGGCCTGCGGCCAGTCCCGGCTCCATCGGTTCCTCCGGCTCGGTGCCGGACGGCTGGTTACGCATTGGGTGTCTCCTGGTCCTTCGTATGGCGCGAGCCGTCGAGGCCGATGCCCCGCAGAGTCAGCACGCAGATGATCGTCACCGAGGACACCACGGCGGAATCGGCAATATTGAAGATCGCGAAATTAGGCAGCTGGATGAAATCGACTACATGTCCCATGGCAAATGAGGGAGCGCGGAACAACCGGTCCGTGAGGTTGCCGAGGGCTCCGCCGAGCAGCAGTCCGAGCGCCAGCGCCCACCAGAGGGAGCCGAGCTTGCGCAGCTGCAGCAGGATCGCGACAGCGACGGAGGCCATGATGATGGTGAAGACCCAGGTGATGTTTTCACCGATCGAAAACGCGGCCCCCGAGTTGCGGATGTAATACCAGTGCAGCAGCGGCGGGAATACCGGAATCCGCTCACCCTCCGTCATGGTCGAGGTGACCCAGAGCTTGGTCAGCTGGTCGAAGACGTAGGCGAACGCCGCGAGGGAGGCGAAGACGGAAAGCAGCAGGGCCTTGCGCGGCCGTGGCGGCGGTTGGACACCCGGCGCCCCGTTAGCGGATTGGCCCTGGGCAGGCGGTGTGGTGCCGGCAGGCTGCGGGGCATCTGGTGATGGTGCGTCTGTCATAGTGCTTTCGATTAAAGATGTGCGGGACCGTGCAGGGGCGCTGGGCGTGCCGGTCAGGAAACGGCGGTTAACACCAAAAGCCGGCGGCGGAGGAATCCTCAGCCACCGGCTCTTAGAATACTTGCTTAATGGACTAGCTGGCTTCGCCAACCTCGGGGGCGGCGACGGAACCGCGGGCGTCGAGGTCGCGCAGCTGGCCTTCGATGTAGGCCTTCAGGCGTGAGCGGTAGTCGCGCTCGAAGCCGCGAAGCTGCTCAACCTTGCGTTCGAGGACCGAGCGCTGCTGCTCAAGGGCACCCAGGATCTTGCGCGACTTTTCCTGCGCATCGTTGACGAGGCTGCTGGCTTCGATCTGTGCTTCGGCAATGATCTTGTCGCGCTGCTGCTCGCCATCGGCGATGTGCTTGTCGTGCATCTGCTGCGCCATGGCGAGCAGGCCGGCGGCGGACTCCGAAGCCGGGGTGGCGGCAGCCGGGGCCGGCTTTGCAGCGGCGGCCGGGACGGGAGCGGCAGCGGCGGCCTTCTTCTTGGCGGCTTCGGCGGCCTCGGCAGCCTTGGCATCGGCCTCGGCCTTCGCGAGCTTCTCCTTCTCGGCCTTGGTGACCTCCGGGACCTTCTCCACGACGGGAGCGGGCGCGGCCGAGCTGGCAGGCGTGCCGGCGCCGGACTCGGCGAGCTTCTTGCGGAGCTCGTCGTTCTCCTGGTTCAGGCGCCGGAGTTCTACGACGATTTCGTCCAGGAAGTCATCGACTTCATCCTGGTCGTAGCCTTCGCGAAACTTGGTCGGCTGAAAGCGCTTGTTGACAACGTCTTCTGGCGTCAAAGCCATCTGGTCACCTCGTTGGTCTAGTTAGTCAGGAGGCCTACCGGCCGTCAGAACTACGGTACCTAAATATGGTCTGGTTCCTCTAATTCGGCACCGCAGTGCCGAATCGGAGATGTATCTCTTCGCAGTGGGCGAACCCGCCGCAGGTGAATCTTCCGCCTACACAAAGCTCCTGGCGATTGCCATCGCAAAGCTCACTGCCACAAACAGCAGGATGAAGCCTACGTCCAGGGAGATCCCGCCCAGGCGCAGCGGCGGGATCAGTCGCCGGAGTACCTTGAGCGGCGGATCCGTTACTGAATAGACGCCGTGTGCGGCGACGAGGGCGATACCGCGCGGCCTCCAGCTCCGCGCGAACATCTGGACCCACTCGAACACCAGGCGAACGATCAGCGCCATGAAGAAAAGCAGGAGCGCTATATAGACAAGTCCGAAAATAATTCCCATGAGTTAACTCATATCTCCATGTTCATTCCGGATACCCCAGTGTCCTGAAGAATGTATTGCTTCTATTTCAGCACGGATATTTCAGCATTGATGCCAGGCAGGTGTCCCCGCCTGGCATCAAAACCGGAATCCGGACTAACTCTGGTTGAAAAAACTGGCCTGGGTTTCGCTGGCTTTTTTGTCATCACCAATGACTTCAATATACGACGGCGAGAGCAGGAACACCTTGTTCGTTACCCGCTCGATGCTGCCGCGCAGCCCGAAGACCAGCCCGGCCGAGAAGTCCACCAGGCGTTTGGCGTCAGCCTCGCCCATGTCGGTGACGTTCATGATCACAGGGATCCCGTCCCGGAAGCTCTCGCCGATGAGCTTGGCATCATTGTAGGAGCGCGGGTGGATCGTGGTGATCTGCCGCAGTCCGGTGGTCTCTTCGCGGCTCGAGGCCGCACGCTTGATGGGTGTCACAGGGGCACGATATTCCTCTTCAGCGGCGTAGGGCTCTTCCCTGGGGACTTCGCGGACCGGCGCCGGCGCGCGGCGCTCCTCGCGGTCCTGCTCCATGGAATCGTCCTCGTCCTTGTGCGATGTCTGGTGTTCGGACTCGTACTGTTCGTCGCCATCGGCGAGCCCAAGATAGATCATTGTCTTGCGCAGACCGCCACTCATGGTCGACTCCTCATCGTCTCCGTAAGCGGGCCGACCGAATGGCCAAACAGCCTTTGGAATCCCCGCCGAAATGTTCCAATACGTCGAACCTACCGCAACCCCGGACGTGGACCGAGAATATCCGAGCCAATCCGCAGGTGTGTCGCTCCGAAACGAATGGCCGATTCCAGGTCCTGGCTCATGCCTGCGGATATCCCGCCGGCCTCCGGATGCACTGCCGTCAGGGCCGCGGAAATATGGGCGAGCCTTTCAAAGGCTGCGGCGGGGTCGGCGCCGCGCGGTGCTACGGCCATAACACCGGCCAGGACCAGCCCCTCGGCACCGGCAAGCTGCTCGGCGAGGGCCGGGACGTCGGCGGGGTCAATGCCGCCGCGGTGTCCGCCGGCCTCCTCGTCCAGGCTGACCTGGATGAAGCACGCGAGCGGGCCGCGGCCGGTCCGGTCCTGTTCCGCGGCGACGGCCTTCGCCAGCGCCGTCGCGAGCTGCGGCCGGTCCACGGAGTGCACGGCGTGGGCGTACCGGACCACGGATTTTGCCTTGTTGCTCTGCAATTGGCCGACGAAGTGCCAGCGCAGGTCCAGGTCGCTGAGTTCGGCGGCCTTCCCGGCTGCCTCCTGATCCCGGTTTTCGCCGACGTCCCGCACGCCGAGCGTCGCCAGTCTGCGGATGTCCTGCACCGGGTGGAATTTGGTGACGACGATCAGTGCCGGCGGGCTTCCCTGCCGGCCCGCGGCGTCAGTCGCCGATTGGATCCGTCGGTTGACCGCGGCGAGGTTGTCGCGGAGCCGGGCCAGCCGGTCGTCCTCCGGGCCGTCCGGTCCAGGCTCAGTCATGGGTCCGCCCTCGGCCGTCGGGATCAGTCCACACGAGTCCCGCGAAGCGGCCCGTGCGCTGATTGCGGCGGTAGGAGAAGAGGCTCTCGTCTTCGAGGGTGCATCCCCCGGTGTACTCGACAGTGACGCCCGCGGCCTCCAGTTGGCTACGGACGCCGGCCGGCAGGTCCAGTCCGGGAGTGCCCTGCGCGGTGGTGCACCAGGTGGCGGGCACGCCCGCGGCAACGTCGGCGCGCAGCTCCTCGGGGACTTCGTAGCAGTTCCCGCAGACCGACGGGCCGATCCAGGCACTAAGTTCCACCGCGCCAAGCGCCCGCAATCGTTCCACGGCGGCAGGCACAATGCCGTTCGCGACGCCGGGACGACCCGCATGCACAACGCCCAGGACGTGGTCTCCGCGGCCAGGGGTGCCGGCCGCGCGTTGGCCGACCAGCACGACGGGAACGCAATCGGCCACCAGGACGGCCAGCGGTTCGCCGGTGGAGACCATGGCATCGGCCACCGGGGCTTCGGGATCCGGGGCGCCGGGAGCATGGTCCGCTGTCGTCACTCCATGGGCCGTGGCTGCAACAGCTCCGGCATCCGGCCCTATGGCCGCGACGACGTTTCCGTGGACCTGGTTCATGTACCTGAAGTGCCGGCCGGGAGTTCCGGTGGCTTTTTCAATACTCCGGCGGCGCCGGTGCACATCGACGGGATCATCGCCGACGTGGAGCGCGAGGTTGCCGGCCGCGGCGTCGGTGAAAGCCACCCAGACGCCGGGCCGCACTTGGGCCCGCCATGAAAACACTGAGAACACCGCCGTCTTGCTAGCTGTCCGCTGATCCACGAAAACACCATGGCACTGCCGAACGGCAGTGCCATGGTTGTGGTCGGATTTACTTGAGGAAGTCAGGGACATCCAGGTCGTCGGAGTGGCGTCCGGACAGGTCCGGCTCCACAACGGCGGGCAGGTCCACATCGAAGCCGGCGTCGGCCGGAACTGCGGACGGGCGCTGCTGGCCCCAGCCGCCGTAGCTCGACGCACCGACCGTCGCGTGGATCGGCTGCACCTGGGCGGAGGCCGGAGCCTGTGCCGGCGCCGGAGCGGCCGGGCGCTGGGGCGCGGCGGGCAGGGACTGATCCATGGAGGGCGAGGTCGCCTTGACATCGTCGAAGCCTGCGGCGATGACCGTGACACGCGCTTCGTCGCCGAGGGCGTCGTCGATCACGGCACCGAAGATGATGTTGGCTTCGGGGTGGGCGACTTCCTGGACCAGCCGGGCTGCTTCGTTGATCTCGAAGAGGCCGAGGTCCGAGCCGCCCTGGATGGAGAGCAGGACGCCGTGGGCGCCGTCGATTGATGCTTCCAGGAGCGGGGAGGCGATGGCGAGTTCGGCTGCCTTGACGGCGCGGTCTTCACCGCGGGCCGAACCGATGCCCATCAGCGCCGAGCCTGCGCCCTGCATGACCGACTTGACGTCGGCGAAGTCGAGGTTGATCAGGCCCGGCGTGGTGATGAGGTCGGTGATGCCCTGGACACCGGACAACAGGACCTGGTCGGCCGAACGGAAGGCATCCAGAACCGAGACGTTACGGTCGCTGATGGAGAGCAGACGGTCGTTCGGGATGACGATCAGGGTGTCGACTTCGTCGCGCAGGGCGTCGATGCCGGCTTCGGCGGAGCCGGCGCGCCGGCGGCCCTCGAAGGTGAAGGGACGGGTGACAACACCGATGGTCAGGGCACCGAGGGAGCGGGCGATCCGGGCCACGACGGGCGCGCCGCCGGTACCGGTGCCGCCGCCTTCTCCGGCGGTGACGAAGACCATGTCTGCGCCGCGGATGACCTCTTCGATTTCATCAGCGTGGTCCTCCGCAGCCTGGCGTCCGACGTCGGGATTCGCGCCGGCACCGAGGCCGCGCGTCAGTTCCCGTCCGACGTCGAGCTTGACGTCGGCGTCAGACATCAGCAACGCCTGGGCGTCGGTGTTGATGGCGATGAACTCAACGCCTCGGAGCCCGACCTCAATCATTCGGTTGACTGCGTTCACGCCGCCGCCGCCGATGCCGACGACCTTGATGACGGCCAAGTAGTTCTGCGGAGCTGCCACGTTACGTGTCCCTTGTTCGTGTCCTATTGCGAAAAACTGATGGAGTCGGGCTTGAAACCCAAACTCTAACCTTCGACTTGAAGGTTAGAGTTATGTCAAGTAACTCATGTGCTTGACGGTATTTCCTCTGGCGGGGACATTCAAT
>JBFGBS010000104.1:0-6819 GCA_041567475.1 Arthrobacter sp. | reverse complement strand
GTCGAACGCGGTCTGGCCCCAGCGCAGGAACTGGTACCGCTCGCCGTTGCGCTGGTATTCGATTTCCATGTTGCGCTCGAGCGCTCCGGCGTTGCCGAAGGCATCGATCTGCACGGAGTGGTCAATCACCATTTCGGCCGGAGCCAGCGGGTTGACCCGCTTGGGATCGCCGCCGAGTTCCTTGACCGCTTCACGCATGGTGGCAAGATCCACGATGCAGGGCACGCCGGTGAAGTCCTGCATGATCACGCGCGCCGGCGTGAATTGAATCTCGGTGTCGGGCTCCGCGTTCGGATCCCAGCCTGCCAGGGCCCGGACGTGGTCGGCCGTGATGTTGGCGCCGTCCTCTGTCCTCAGCAGGTTCTCGAGCAATACCTTGAGGCTGAACGGAAGGTTTTCTGCACCCTCAACCGAGTTCAACCGGAAAATTTCGTATTCGGCACCGGCAACATTAAGTTTGCCTTTTGAACCGAAGCTGTCCACAATGCTCATTCGCAGGACTCCTCTCGCAACAGTTTTATCTTTGCCGCGCCGCCAACCCCTTACTAGTTAGGCGGGCCTAACTAAAACACGCGCCAAAACAATCGCGTGCACAAGAATTAGGATCAGTCGTCATGAAGCGCGGCGACGGACTTCTTCGTCCATCCTAGTGGTTTGACCCCTGCGGGGTCAGTAACGCCACAGTCTCCATGTGGTGCGTGTGCGGGTAGAGGTCAAAGGCCCGCAGTCCGGACAGCTCCCAGCCGCCCTGCTGGAAATACCCCAAGTCACGGGCGAACGACGCCGGATCGCAGGAGACGTAGGCGATCGCACGGGGCCCGGCACTCATCAGTTGTTCCACCACGGCCTTGCCGGCACCGGCCCGGGGCGGATCCAGCACGAGGGCGTCGAAGTTCCGCGGCTTCTGCCGCAGGACCCGTTCCACCCGCCCCTGCACGATCTCGACCTGGGAAAAGTCATGCAGGTTCTTCCGCGCGTCGCGGCTGGCGCCCGGGGATCCCTCAACGGACAGCACGGCGCCGGTCACGCCGACGGCATCGGCCAGCGGAGCGGTGAACAGCCCGGCGCCGGCGTACAAATCAGCCACTACCGACCCCGGGGCGAGGAAGCCGCCCTCCTGCAGGAACCCGGTGACAGCGTCCACGAGGGTCCCCGGGGCGTCGCGGTGGATCTGCCAGAAGCCGTCGCCGGTGACGCGGTACTCGTGGCCGGCGGCCGCTTCCTGGACGTAGGTGCGGCCGCGTAGCTGCAGCACCTCCCCCTTGGCGGGATCAAAGCTCGCCACGGACACGTCGTCGGGCAGTTGGTGCAGGATCGCGCTGAGCCGTTTGGCCCGGGTGCCCGGGGCCGGGACCAGCAGCACGAGCGGGCGGGAGCCGTTGGCAGGCACGGCGACTTCAACGCGTTCGATCCCCTGCAGGTCCAGCTCCCAGAGCCGGAGGGCGTTGATGCCGTCCACGGCGAGCGGCATTTCGCGGACCGGCAGGACGACGTCGGAGCGGTGCGCGTGCATGCCCAGCTTGCCGCCCGGCGTCACGGCGAATCCGGCACGCGTCCGCCAGCCGAGTCCGTCCTGCGGACCGTCAGCGGAGTCGCCGGCGCTGCCGCCGACAGCTTCCACGCTCAGCTCACCGGCCGGCGGATGCTCGACGCCGGCGAGACGCTTCAGCTGCTCGGCCAGTACCTCGGCCTTCAGGCTGCGCTGGCGCGCCAGGGAGATGTGTCCCAGTTCGGCGCCACCGACCGGGGGGTGCCGGTGGGACCATGAGCGGCGGGAATCGGCAAGGTCCCAGAAATGCTCAACCCGGTCCGGCGACGCGTCAAGGACTTCCACCACATCGGCACGCCAGAACTTGGCGGCGGCGCCGTCATCCGTGAGCCGGACCCGGACCTTTTCGCCCGGGATGGCGTGGCGGACAAACACCACCCTGCCTTCGTGCCGGGCGACGCAGTGCCCGCCGTGGGCGACGGGCCCCACCTCCAGGACGAGTTCGGTGTGGTCGGTGTTCCGGGGGGCCTGGCTCATTGGGTGTCCTGCAGTCTCTTGGCTTCTTCGGATGATTTCAGCTGCCACGGCACGCTGGCGACCATAACGCCCGGCTCGAAGTGCAGCCGGGTCTTGATCCGCAGCGCGGTCTGGTTGTGGACTAGCTGCTCCCACCACTTTCCCACGACATATTCGGGAATGTAGACGACGATCAAGTCACGCGGCGAATCCCGTCGCATGTTCTTGATGTATTCCATGATCGGGGTCACGGTCTCACGGAACGGACTGGCGAGGACCGTGAGCGGCACCGGGATTTCCAGTTTCTCCCAATCCTTGAGGGTCTGTTCGGTTTCCACCGGGTCGATGTCCACGGTGATCGCATCCAGCCGGGACGGCCGGGAGGCGCGGGCGTACGCGAGGGCCCGGAGGACCGGCTTGCGGACGTGTGAGACGAGCAGGACGGCGTGCACGCGGGTGGGCAGGGCCCGCGGGGAGAAGTCCTCGTCGACGGCGAGCTCCTTCGCGACGTTGTCATAGTGCGCCTTGATGCTCCACATGATGAGGAACAGCACAAACATCGCCAGCAACGCGATCCAGGCGCCCTGCTCGAACTTCGTGACCAGGACGATGACCAGCACGAGCGCCGTCATGCCGAAGCCGATCATGTTGATGGTGCGGGACTTGACGATCCGAAGCCGGGTCGCCTTGTCCCTGGCGAGTTTCAGTTCACGGCCCCAGTGCCGGACCATGCCGAGCTGGCTGGCGGTGAACGAGATGAAAACGCCGACGATGTAGAGCTGGATGAGTTTCGTGACGTCGGCGTTGAACGCAAGGATCAGTACCAGGGCGCCGGCAGCCAGGGCGAGGACGCCGTTGCTGAAGGCCAGCCGGTCGCCGCGGGTCCGCAGCTGGCGCGGAAGGTAGCCGTCCTGGGCAAGGATCGAGCCAAGCACCGGGAAGCCGTTGAACGCCGTGTTGGCCGCGAACACAAGGATGACGCCGGTGGCCGCGACCACCAGGTAGAACGGGATGGACCCGGTACCGAAGATGGTCTGGGCAATCTGGCTGATCGCGGGGCTCTGGATGTAGTCCGCGGGCAAGGGTTTCCCGTCCAGCAGGAACTCTGTTGCCGGGTCCAGGACGATGTGCACCTTGGTGGCATTCGCCAGGTAGATGATGCCTGCGAGCATGGCGGAGCCGATCACGCCGAGGAGCAGCAGCGTGGTGGCCGCGTTCTTGCTCTTGGGTTTCTGGAAGTTTGGCACACCGTTGCTGATCGCCTCGACGCCGGTCAGGGCGGCGGCACCGGAGGAAAAAGCCCGCAGCAGCAAGAAAGCGCCGGCGAGGCCCACCAGTCCTTCATCAAAACCGGGAGCAGGCACGATTTCAAAGGCGGCCGAGGGCGCCAGCCCGAGCTGGCCGGTTATGGCCTGGTAAATCCCGACGCCGGTCATCCCGAAGATGGAAGCCATAAAGATGTAGGTCGGAACCGCGAAGAGGCTGCCGGCTTCCTTGACGCCGCGCAGGTTCACGAGGGCCAGGATCATGACGCCGATGGCGGCAATTCCGGCCTGCTGGCCGTGCAGGGACGGGACGGCGGAGGTCAAGTACGTTGCCGCCGAGGACATCGACACGGCGACCGTCAGGACGTAGTCAACGAGCAGCGCCGAGGCAACCGTGAGCCCGGAGTACTTGCCGAGGTTGACGTTCGCGATCTCGTAGTCTCCACCCCCGGAGGGGTATGCGTGGACGTTTTGCCGGTAGGAAGCGACCACCGTCAGCAGGACCACCACCACGGCGAGTCCAACCCACGGAGAGAACGCCACCGCGCTGACGCCCGCGAGGGCCAGCGTCAGCAGGATTTCGTCCGGGGCATACGCCACGGAGGACAAGGCATCCGAGGCAAAGACGGGAAGCGCGATCCGTTTAGGCAACAGGGTGTGGGCCAGCCGATCGTTCCTGAATGGCCTGCCGACGAGCACCCGCTTCACGGCATTGAAAATTGTCAGCACCAGACAAAGCTAGTCTGATTCGCACCCGATGTCATGACGGCCCAAAACCACCGGCCCGCGGCCCTGGCCCACGGGTGCGCCGACCCGGCTGCGTGCGGGGCCGGCAACGGCCCGGGGTGGGCCATGGGCTGTCTGTGGCCGGTAGAGTTCTCAGCAGTATTCTGACGCAAAACTAAAGAGGAGGCCCGCGTGGCGCACTTCGTGATCATGGGATGCGGCCGGGTAGGGGCAACCCTGGCACACACGCTGGAAGATGCCGGCCATAGCGTGGCCATCATCGACCAGGACGACCGTGCCTTCCGGCGGCTCCGGACCGGCTTCTCCGGCCGCAAGGTCACCGGCGTCGGTTTCGACCGGGAAACGCTGAAGCAGGCCGGCGTGGAAGAGGCCTATGCCTTTGCGGCGGTCTCCAGCGGTGACAACTCCAACATCCTGGCCACCCGGGTGGCCCGCGAGACGTTCCATGTCCCCCACGTTGTCGCCCGGATCTATGACCCGGGCCGCGCTGAGATCTACCAGCGCCTGGGCATCCCCACGGTAGCCGCAGTGCGCTGGAGCGCGGACCAGGTCCTGCGCCGGATTCTCCCGGAACAGCACCTGGCCGGCGACTTCCGGGATCCGTCAGGCAGGCTGGTCCTGGCGGAGGTGGACCTCGATCCGGCCTGGATCGGACACCCTATTGCCGCCATCGAGAAGGCCGCCGGCGTCCGCGTGGCGTACCTGACCCGATTCGGCGAAGGCATGCTGCCGGCGACCGGAACCCTGTACCAGGACGGCGATACCGTCCACGCGATGATGAGCGTGGACCGCAGCTCCGAGGTTGCCCATCTGCTCGCCAAGTCACCGGCTAAGGAGTCCTAAATGAAAGTCGTCATCGTCGGCGCGGGAAGCGTGGGGTCCTCCATCGCCCGCGAGCTGCTGTCCCACAAGCATGAAATCCTGCTGATTGATGTGAAACCGGAAGTGATTGGCAAGAGCGGGCTTCGCGGCGCCCACTGGCTGGTCGGGGATGCCTGCGAGCTGAGCACCCTCCAGGACGCCAAGCTGGAGGACGCCGACGTCGTGGTTTCCGCCACGGGCGACGACAAAGTCAATTTGGTGGTCTCCCTCCTGGCCAAGACGGAGTTCGGCGTTGGCCGGACGGTCGGCCGGGTCAACAACCCGAAGAACGACTGGATGTTCGACGACTCCTGGGGCGTCGACGTCGCGGTCAACACCCCCCAGCTGATGACGGCGCTGGTGGAGGAAGCGGTGGAAATCGGCGACCTCGTCCGCCTGCTGACGCTGCAGACCGGCGTCTCGTCTCTGGTCGAATTCACCGTCCCGCATGATTCGCACATGATCGGACTGACGGTCGGCGCCGTGGACTGGCCCGAAGACTCCACCCTTGTGGCTATCCTGCGGGATCAGGCGCCGATCACACCGAGCCGGGATGACGTGCTTGACGGCGGGGACGAACTGTTCTTCGTGACAACCATCGCGGCTGAGGACGAGCTACGCGCCCTGCTCGCCCCCGAGTCCGACAGCGAGCCCGAGTCCGCCGACGAGCCCGAGTCCGCTGCTGAACACGACGGTCCGGTGGTTCCGGCAGCCGCCGACGACGACGGCTTCGACGGCTGACGGGCAGCTAGTCTGCTGACGGGCAGTTAGTCTGCGGATGAACCCTGCGCCGGGGCCGGCCTGGTCAACAGCCAGGCGATCCAGAGGCCAAGAATGTAGAGCGGCGCACCCATGATCAGCCGGCTGGTGGCAAGTCCGGTCAATCCGGACTCCCCCATCAGGTAGAGCGGCACCTGGACCAGCAGGCGCAGGGCAAGCACACTCACAATGACCCACGTGCCGATCCGGTAGGCCTTCAAGCGGGCCCGGTTCTTACGCCACTCGAGCCCCTCGTTGCGGATGAAGCCGAAGAGCAGCCCCGCGACGGGCCAGCGGACGGCAATCGAAACCACCATGACCAGGATGTACGCGGCGTTTGTGAAGAAGCCCAGGACGTAGAAGTCTTCGGCTTTGCCGGTGGAGTTGGCGAACCAGGCGGACAGGCCGACGCCGACAAACCCCGCCAGGGCCTGGGTCAGTGGCCGCCGCTGGACCAGCCGGACGACGGTGAAAACCGCTGCGGCCGACAGTGCGAAGACCAACGCCGTCGACAATTCGCGCATGATCGTAAAGGTCACCAGGAACACGAGGCCAGGCAGGATGCTCTCGGCGATGCCCTGGACGCCGCCGGCGCTTTTCAGGACGTCGATGTTTCCGTTGCTGGAGCGGTGCAGGCCGGCTTTTGCGGCGTACCCTTCGGCCAGTCGGGACACGGTGGGCGGGGCGGCGGCGTCGTTGTCCTGCTGCGGCGTCTTCCGCTCAGGGTGCTCGGGGAAAGTCATTGGTCTTCCTGTCCGGAAAGGATTTCGTAGCGGGGATTGAACATGGTGGGCAGCCCGTCACGCATCGTGACCATACCCTCCAGCAGGAGTTCCGTGCCGGCATCGACGCCCAAGACTCGGCGCCGGCCCAGCCAGATGACGCGGAGCCGGTCCTTGGGCCGCGGCTTCCCGCCCCGAACGCCGGCCCGTCCTTTGTTCGCCGGAACGGCGGTCACCGGTCCGGCGTTTGTCTGGGCGGCGTTTACTTGGGCGACAGGACCGGTGCGGGCGGCCAGGGCTGACCTGGCCGCGGTCGTGCTGGACGTCTTCCGCCCCGCCCCCGCATCGTGGTCGACCAGGATCGCCGTGAATGCTGCCACCCGGACTGCAGGCACGTAGGTGACGGACTCAATGAATCCGCGGCAGATGACGCGGCCGCGGTCCGGAAGCTCACGCACCG
>JBFGBS010000103.1:0-6840 GCA_041567475.1 Arthrobacter sp. | reverse complement strand
GGACGGCATCGACGCCGAGGTGCTGGACCTGCGGGTCCTGCGTCCGCTCGACGACGCAGCCATCACCGCGTCCGTGTCCCGGACGCACCGCGCCGTCGTCGTGGACGAAGGCTGGCGCAGCGGCAGCCTGTCCGCCGAAATCAGCGCCCGGATCACCGAACAGGCGTTCTTTGACCTGGACGCCCCCGTCGGCCGGGTCTGCAGCGCCGAGGTGCCGATCCCCTACTCCAAGCACCTGGAATTGGCGGCCCTGCCGTCGGTAGAGCGAATCGTCGCCGCAGCCGGGGAGGCGGCGGGGAACCGTGGCTGATTTCCTCATGCCCTCGCTCGGCGCCGACATGGAGCACGGCAAGCTGGTCGAGTGGCTCGTCAAACCCGGGGACTACGTGCGCCGCGGAGACCTGGTGGCCGTGGTGGACACGGACAAGACCGTGATGGACGTGGAGTCGTTCGAGGAAGGCGTGGTTTCCGAGCTCCTGATCGACGTCGGCCAGAGCGTGCCCGTGGGCAGACCGCTGGCCCGGATCATCCGGACACCGGCCGAAGTCGAACCTCCGCAGGCCCCATCGGCGCGGACACCGGCTGAAGTGGAAACGCCGCGGGCGCCGTCGACGCGGACCGCCGCGGCCGCGGAGCCGCCCCGGGCCACGCCGTCCGCCGCGGCGTCTCCTGCCACGGCCCCCATCACGCCGCCGGTCCGGCACCTCGCGCACCGGCTGGGCGTGGACACCGGCGCTATCCGCGGCACCGGCAAGCACGGCGCCATCACCCGGGCCGACGTGGAGCATGCCCAGTCGGAGCAGGTCTCCGCTGAGCATGCCCAGTCGGAGCTGGTCTCCGCTGAGCATGCCCATCCGTCCGGCGGGAGAGTCCGGTCCTCACCCCTGGCCCGGCGGCTGGCGGCCGGACTCGGCGTCGACCTTGCCTCCATCACCGGAACCGGCCCGGACGGTGCCGTCACGGCGGCGGATGTCGAGCGCCACGCAGCGGCCGGGCCGGCACGTCCGGCGACCGCCGCCGCCTCTCCGGTCCCGGGGAGTGGACCGCCGGCAGCGGAGACAGGACCCGCGATCTCCCCGGAGGCCCCGCCGGACGCTCCCCCGGGGCCCGCAGCTGCGGCCCGCGAGCGCGTGGCAAGCCTGCGACGCGCCGTCGGGGCCCTAATGGTGCGCTCGAAGAAGACCATCCCGCACTACTACCTGAGCACCACGCTGGACCTGCGGGCCGCCGTGGCCTGGATGCAGTCCGTCAACACCCGGCGGCCGGTCGCTTCCCGCCTCATCCCCTCCGTCCTCCTGTTCAAGGCCGCGGCGTTGGCGGCCCGGGACGTGCCGGAAGTCAACGGCTTCTACACGGACGGCGGCTTCCGGCCCAGCGCCGCGGTGCATCTGGGCGTCGCGGTGGCCCTGCGCCAGGGCGGCCTGGTGGCGCCCGCGATCCACGACGCCGACACCCTGAGCGTGGATGAGCTCATGAGGCAGCTGCAGGACCTGGTAGGCCGGGCCCGGGCCGGACGGTTGCAGCGTGCCGAGATGGCGGACCCGACCCTGACCGTGACGAACCTCGGGGAGTTGGGGGTGGATAGCGTTTTCGGCGTGATCTATCCCCCGCAGGTCGCCATGGTGGGCTTCGGCCGGGTGACCGAACAGCCGTGGGCGCAGGACGGGCTGCTTGGCGTCCGGCCCGCCGTCATAGCCACGCTCTCGGCCGATCACCGGGTCAGCGACGGTCTCCGCGGCGCACGTTACCTCGCCCGCATCGAAGAGCTGCTGCAGAAACCGGAGGAGCTATGAACGAACAGGATGCCCGCGCCGCGGTCCACGCCGCGCTCGGGAAGGTGGCGCCGGATGTGGAGCCCGCGGCGCTGGAGGGGGACGCCCGGCTGCGCCAGGATCTCGAGCTGGATTCGTTTGACTTCCTGCGGCTTATCCAGAGCATCGACACCGCGACGGGTGTGGACATCCCCGAGCGCGACTACCCCCTGGTGGCCACAGTCCAGGGCATGATCGACTACCTCGCGGCGCACAGCTAGGCGGCGAGCCCGCGTGCCGCGGCCGGCACGGCGGGACGCCGTCCCGGCCAGGACCACTGCCGTCGCGGTTAGGAGCGCTGCGGTCACGGTTAGGAGCTCTGCGGAGCGCGTCGGGCAAACGCGGGCGCGTGTTCCGGCCGCGGACCGAAGGCCAGGAACCGCGGGCCGATCTGGCCGAAGGCCGGCAGCCGGCGGGCCAGGAACAGCAGGGGCGCCGGAGCACCGGAGCGCGTTCCCGTCAGGATGGGACCGAAGATCACCCGGTGCATAACCCGCTGGACGGTCTGCACCACGACGGTGGGCATGCGCCGCCGTCGCGCGACTTTCGTCAGCACGGCCGGAGGCACGTGGCCGCGCAGGAGCGCCGGGGCGAGGATGTTCGCGGCGGCCACGGCGTCCTGGATCGCCAGGTTGATGCCCACCCCGCCGGCCGGCGACATGGCGTGCGCGGCGTCGCCGATGCAGAGCAACCCGTCGATGTACCACTTCCGCAGGCGGTCCAGGCGCACGTCCAGGAAGTGCAGGTCGTCCAGGGTCGCAATGACCCCGAGCCGGTCGGCGAGGTCCGGGCGAAGGGCCGCGATCCGCCGACGGAATCCGTCCACGCCCTCGGCCCGGATCCGGGCGTCAGTGCCTTTCGGCGCGACATAGCCCATCTGGAAATAGTCGTCCCGGAACAAGGCAAGCAGCGCCTCGCCCCGGCCGAACACCGGCAGGATGCCCGCGACCGCTCCCCGCTCGGAGGGCAGGCGCGGCAGCTTGAACCACCACGTATCGAACGGGACGGGGAAATCCTCCGAGGCCAGTCCCGCGGCGCTGCGCAAGATGGAGTGGCGCCCGTCAGCGGCCACCACGAGATCGGCCCGGAGCTCGTTTTCGGTGCCGTCCGCAGCCCGGTAACGGACGCCGGCGACGCGGCCGCCGTCGCGCACCAGGGCCGTGGCCGTGGTGCTCATCTTCAGGCTGAAGCACGGTTCCTGTGCGGCGGCGTCGGCCAGAAAGTTCAGGAAGTCCCACTGCGGCATCATGGCGACGTAGTTATAGGGCGGCGGCAGCAGATCGAAGTTTCCCATCGTCACGGTCCCGCCGTCCGGCGTCGGGAAGGTGACGTTGTTCAGGCGGCTCTGCGGAAGCCTGCGGAAACCCTCGCCCAGTCCCAGCTCGTCGATCAGCCGGATCGTCGAGGCGTGGACGGTGTCCCCGCGGAAATCCCGCAGGAAGTCCGCGTGCTTTTCCAGGACGGTGACTTTGACGCCCGCCCTCGCCAGCAGCAGGCCCAGCATCATGCCAGCGGGGCCTCCGCCCACCACCGCGCACCCGGTCGCCTCCATGCCCCCACGCTACGCCTGCGCCGCCCAGGACAGCAGGGTCTTTGGTCGCGCCGACGGACCGAAGCCGCGTCGCGAAATAGTTGGGCTGATTGACACCGCTGGCTAGGCTTTGATGCATGCGCGAACTCCAGGCGAAAATCATCGAGGAAATGGGCGTTCAGCCCCGGATCGACCCCGCCGGGGAGGTGCGCCGTCGCGTCACCTTCCTGAAGGACTACCTCAAAGCCACCCACACCAAAGGCTTCGTTCTTGGGATCTCCGGCGGCCTGGACTCCTCGCTCGCGGGCCGGCTGGCCCAGCTTGCCGTCGAGGAGCTCGAAGCCGAGGGGGTGGAGGCGAACTTCGTGGCGGTCCGGCTTCCTTACGGCGTGCAGCACGACGAGGACGACGCCCAGGCTGCCATGGACTTCATCCAGCCCAAGACCGCGTGGACGTTTAACATCTCCGCGGCGGTGGACGGTTTCGAGGATGAATTCGAGAAGACCGTAGGCAACGGCATTTCCGACTTCCATAAGGGCAACACCAAGGCCCGCACGCGGATGATCGCCCAGTATGCCCTCGCCGGCGAGCACAACTACCTTGTCATCGGCACCGACCACGGCGCGGAGTCCGTGACGGGCTTCTTCACCAAGTTCGGCGACGGCGGCGCGGACATCCTGCCGCTCTTCGGACTGAATAAACGCCAGAACCGGGAACTCCTGGCCGAGCTGGGAGCTCCGGCCCGGGTCTGGGAAAAGGTCCCGACCGCCGACCTGCTCGACGGCAAGCCCGGGCGCACCGACGAAGACGAACTCGGCATGAGTTACGACCAGATCGACAACTACCTCGAAGGCCGCGAGGTTCCGGACGCCGTGGCCGAATCGATCGAACAGAAATACCTCCGCACCCGGCACAAGCGCACCGTTCCGGTCACCATCTTCGATTCGTGGTGGAAGGAGTAGCGGGAACGTAGAAAGGATCCGGGCTCAGGCGCCCAGGACCGGCACGCCGGCAACGCGTAGCACGGACAGGAGGGCCTCCCGCCGTTCTTCCGTCCCGAGCGTTACGAGGTACCCGCGCCGGACATCGAGCCGGACGGCCGGGCCGGTTTCCTGGATCAGGCCGATTCCGAAGGTCCCCAGCCGGAGTCCGAAGCCGTAGCCGAGTCCCTTCACCGCGGTGGGAGCTGCGGACCTGATCGTCGAGAGCGGGATCCGTGTGCGGTAGAACGGAAACCAGTCCAGCCACAGTTCATCGGCCACCACCCGGACCCTCGAGTAACCGCGCGTCAGTAGGCCCGTGATGACGATGGCGGCCAGCAGGGCCGCCGGGGCGCCCGGTTCCGCCAGCACGGCTGCCCGCACGATGGCGCTGGCGAGGGCGATTCCCAGGACCAGGTAGACCCCGCCGAAGATCAGCATGGGCAACCGGCCGTAGTGCATCTTCCCGGAGTCGAAGAGGGGACGGGGGTCCTCGGTGCGTGCCGTCATCGGTCCATAGTGGCACGTGAGCGCCGCTGAGCAGACGGCGGCTTCGCGGAAACCCTAACCAGCGCCCTGCAGCAGCGTCGAGATCCGGTGCGCCTCCTCCATCAGCAGCCGCCCCAGCTGGGCCTGCCGGTCGGCCCGGAACCGGGGTTCGATCCCGGTCAGGGACAACGCCCAGGCCGGCCGGCCACGCTGGTCAAAAACCGCGGCGCCCATCCCCCAGCTGCCCTCCAGAACCAGCCCGGGGTTGACCGAATAGCCGGCCTGCCGCGTGGCTTCCAGGTTGGCCCGCACCAGCTCCGCCGTGTGCACGGCCGCAAAACGTCCGGCGTGGGCAGTCCAGCCGGCTAGCAGTTCCGCCTGCTCCTCCGCCGGCAGGAAGGCCATGATGGCGGTGCCGGCGGAGGCCACGCCGAGCGGAAAACGCACGCCCTCATGCAGCACAAAGGACCGCACCGGGAAGCTGCCTTCCTCCCGCAGCAGGCAGACCGTCTCGGCCCCGCGGCGGATCGAGAAGAAGGCGCTCTCACCGGTCTCCTCCGCGAGCCGGCGCAGGCTGGGCCGTGCGATGTCTTCCAGCGGGAACCGTGCCGAGGCGACCGAGCCCATCAGCAGGATCTCCGGCCCCAGCACCCAGTTCCCGCTGCCGGGGTCATGGTCCAGCAGTCCCTCGGCGGCCAGCGAGCTGAGCAGCCGGTGCACGGTGGGCCGGGTCAGGCCGGATTCGCGGACCAGTTCAACCAGCGGGGACCCTTCCGGTTTCCGGCCGACGATTCGCAGCAACGCGGCAATACGGCTGACGACCTGGGCGCCTTGGACGGGCAAAGAGTTCACTATATCCTCGATCACTCATCGAAAGTATCCATATTGTGGATACCCCATAGCGTAGCGTCCACACTGTAAAAACGCAGCAATTTTGAGGAAAATCGGACGTTGACAGCCCGCTTCGAAGCACCGTAGGCTCTGTCTTCAGATACATAGTCCACAAAGTGGATTACCTGGCGCCTGACGCGCCTGACGCGGCTGACAGCGCGACTGCTGCGGCTGACAGGCCGGCCACCGACCAACGCTCAATGAGGAGACGCAATGTCCAAGCTGAAATCCGGGGCGGCTGCCGCCCTCCACGACGTGCTGCGGGATGGGATGACGCTCGCCGTCGGCGGCTTCGGGCTCAGCGGCATCCCGGCCGACCTGATCGAGGCTGTCCGGGATTCGGGCGTCAAAGACCTCACCGTCGTCTCCAACAACATGGGCGTGGACGGCAAGGGCCTGGGCATCCTGATCGAAGCCGGACAGGTCCGGAAGGTCATCGCCTCCTACGTGGGCGAAAACAAGCTCTTCGCCGAGCAGTACCTCGCCGGCAACCTGGAAGTGGAGTTCACGCCGCAAGGCACGCTGGCCGAGCGCCTGCGTGCCGGCGGCGCCGGTATCCCCGCCTTCTACACCAAGACCGGCGTCGGGACCCTGGTCGCGGAGGGCAAGCCGCTGGCGGAGTTCGACGGCGAGACTTTCGTCCAGGAGCGCGCCATCAAGGCCGACGTTGCACTGGTCCACGCGCACACCGCCGACACGGACGGCAACCTGATCTACCGATTCACCGCGCAGAATTTCAATCCCATCGTGGCTACCGCCGGCGCCGTGACGGTTGCGGAGGCCGAGGTGATCGTGGAACCCGGCCAGCTGGACCCGAACCACGTCGTCACGCCCGGCGTCTACGTCCAGCGTCTCGTGCAGGCCTCCGCCCGGGTCAAGGACATCGAGCAGCGCACCGTCCGCCCCCGCCCGGCCGGTGCCCACCCGGCGCCCGTCCCGGCCTGACCCGCCACCGCGCACCCTTCAGAGGAGAATCACCATGGCTTGGACCCGGAATGACATGGCTGCCATCGCGGCCGAAGAACTGAACGACGGCGACTACGTCAACCTTGGCATCGGCATCCCCACGCTGGTCGCCAACAACCTGCCCGACGGCGTCCGCGTTGTCCTGCAGAGCGAGAACGGCCTGCTCGGCATG
>JBFGBS010000102.1:0-6904 GCA_041567475.1 Arthrobacter sp. | reverse complement strand
GAATATACCAGGTTCATCGATTCAAGGACGCGCGTGGTGTCGCGGGCCAGGGTCCGTGAGATGCCGTATTGCTGCTGGATGCCCTCAAGGGTCAGCCGCTGCCCGGGCGCGTAAGCGCCCGAGACGATGGCTTCGCCGAGTTCGTCCAGGACCCTCAGGTGCAAGGCGCGGAGCGGTTCGTCCTGCTCCCCCGGCTCGCCGGGCTCCCCGTCCCGGCTCCCGCCTTCGCCGTGTTCGTGCTCTGGTGTCGTCGTCGACATGTGCTGCCTCCATCTGCCCGCGCGGGCTGCCTCCCAGCATAGTGCGTTCGCTGCCAATGGTGTGACGTAACTTACGTAAAGATAGTATGATTTCGATTCAAAGGTGCTACCTTTCTCAACAGGCTGCTGCGGCGGCCGAGGTTCATCCGAATCTCAAAACATCGTCAACGGAGGTAAACAATGACGTTTTCTGCCATTCATCTGGTGGTGATGGGAGTCGCCGGCGCCGGAAAGTCAACGGTCGCCGAAGCGCTCTCCCGCGACCTGGGATGGATCATGGCCGAGGCGGATGAATTCCACCCGCAGTCCAACATCGCCAAGATGAACAGCGGAACCCCGCTGGAGGACAGCGACCGCTGGCCGTGGCTGCGGTCAATCCGTGACTGGATGAGTGCCCGGGCCGCAAGCGGCGAGAGCACGGTCCTGACCTGCTCTGCCCTCAAAGCGGAGTACCGTAAGCTGCTCGCCGAAGCGGAGGGCCGGGTGGTCTTCCTGCATCTGGAGGGCGATGCTGAACTCCTGGCCGAGCGGATGCAAGGGCGGGCCGGCCACTTCATGCCTGTCACCCTGCTGCCGAGCCAGCTGGCCACGCTGGAGCCGTTGACCCCCGAAGAACTTGCCGCCGGCAGCCTGCGCCTGGACATCACCAAGACGCCCGAACAGTTGGTCGCCGGGATTAAGGCATCCCTCCGACTGGCCGGCGGTTCCGGCACCGGAAACCCAGGCCCCGTTTAGGCTCCGCCGCAACGCTCCGCCTGAACCCTGACCCGGAGTCCTGGCCGGAACCCTGACCCGGGTGTCGCCCCCAGCCGGCTCCCCCACACTCCAGACCGCTACAACGCTTGATCCCATTTTTTGCCCACTTGTTTCAAAGGAGAATCATGACCATCGAAGGATGGACCCAAACCCTCGGCGCGGGTCCCCTGCTGCTGATTGCCGCCACGGCCATCGCGGTGCTGCTGTTCCTCATCATCCGGCTGCGGGTGCACGCGCTCCTTGCCCTGATCATCGTCAGCCTCGCCACCGCGTTCGCCACCGGAATCCCGGCCGACAAGGTAGTGACGGTACTGGTCAGCGGCTTTGGCACGACCCTCGGCGCGGTAGCGCTGCTCGTCGGCCTGGGCGCCATGCTCGGCCGGATCGTCGAAACCAGCGGCGGGGCCAAGGCCCTGGCCGACTACCTCATCAACCTGTTCGGCGAAAAGCGCGCACCCCTCGCCCTGGGCATCGCCTCGCTGATCTTCGGCTTCCCGATCTTCTTCGACGCCGGCCTCGTTGTGATGCTCCCGGTGGTCTTCGCCGTCGCGCACCGCCTCGGCGGCGGCGTGCTCCGCTACGGGTTGCCCGCGGCCGGCGCGTTCTCGGTCATGCACATCTTCATGCCCCCGCACCCGGGTCCGGTTGCGGCCGCAACCTTCTTCGACGCCAACATCGGCCTGGTCCTCATTGCCGGCCTGATCGTCGCCATCCCCACCTGGTACGTCGCGGCGTACCTCTATGGCCTCTGGACCGGCAACCGCATGGTCCTTCCCGTGCCGACGCTGCTGGGCCAGGCCGACGCCGCGGCCGAGGCCAACCCGCCCCGGTTCCGCACCGTCGTCGGAGTTTTGCTGCTTCCCCTCGTCCTGATCTTCCTCAACACCGGCCTGAGCACCCTGACCTCCGCCGGCGTCCTGCCCGCCTCCGCGAAGGCCGAGACCTGGTACCAGGTGCTGCGGACCTTCGGTGAAACGCCGGTGGCACTGTTGATCGCCGTCATCGTCGCCGCCCTCGTCCTCGGACGCAGCCGCGGCCTCCACGGCGGCGCCCTGGAAAAGCTGCTCGAGTCAGCCCTGGGCCCGGTCTGCTCCGTCATCCTCATCACCGGCGCCGGCGGCATGTTCGGCGGCGTCCTGCGCACCTCAGGCATCGGCACGGCCCTCGCAGACGTCCTCGGCGACGTCGGCATCCCGCTGATCCTCGCCGGCTTCATGATCTCCACCATCCTGCGCATCGCCCAGGGCTCCGCCACGGTGGCGCTGACCACCACGGCCGGCCTGATCGCGCCGGCGGTGGCCGCCGCCGGCCTGAACGGCATGCAGCTGGCCGCCCTCGTGATCGCCGTCGCCGCAGGCTCCGTGATGGTCTCGCACGTCAACGACTCCGGCTTCTGGCTCGTGGGACGCTTCTTCGGCATGGACGTCAAGACCACGCTGAAGACCTGGACCGTCATGGAGACCTTCATCGGTCTGATGGGCTTCGGAATCGCCGCGGCCATCTTCGGCGTCGCCAGCCTGGCGTCATAGCCACACGTACACCCGGCCGGCACTGCCCCCGGCAGTAACAGCCACAAGGACGACGGCGGGATCTCCCGCCGTCGTCCTTTCGTTAGGGATTGGCTGTCGGCCATACCGTTCCCTCGCGCGGCGCGCCAAGCATGCCGTCCCCGAAACAAGTCCGGCGACCCACCGTTGGTCCTTGGCCCCTTGCCCAATGCCGAACCGGCGGGTAGGAAAGGCTAAGGGATGGTCGTGTCTCCCGGTCCCGCCCACAAGGGGGTGTCTGGCACAGTCAGGTTACGTAAGAGGAGATAGATATGGCGCAGATGCTTCCTCCCACGGTCTACGAACGCGTGGCCCACTGCAACGAGCGGATTCTCGTAGACGGAATAAGCAGTGGCGCATTGGTCGAACTCCATATCGGCACCGACATTTACTCGACGGTGGTCGCAGCGAACAGTCACGCATTTGCGGTACCCGCCGTCAACGCTGGCGACGTGATCCGCTCCCGTCAGGACGACGGGAGCGGGTTCACTCCCTTCTCCGCGACAGTGATAGTAGAGAATGCCTTTGTGCCGCCGGTGGCCGCACCATCACTTCCGGAGGAGATCGACGTCTGTAGCCAATGCGTCCGGGTCACGCATGTCACGCCCGGCGCACTAGTGGAGCTGATTTCGGAAGGCGAGGTGGTCGGAGCGGGCTGGGCGAACAGGCACGGAGCGATCTGCGTCCAGGTCGATCTTCGCGAGCTCCGCGGCAAACCAGGAGCGATTTTACGGGCGCAGCAAACGGTCTGCGGTGCGCCAGGACCTTTCGCCGAGCGCGTCCTCGTGGCCCACGACGATATACCCCAGCCCTCGATTGGCGGGCCGGTCTTTGGCTGCCAGAACGTCGTACCAGTGAGTGGAGCCCGCCCCGGCGCCGTCCTTCAGTTCGAGAGCGACAGCGGCGACAGCCTTGGCCAGCTCTGTTCGTGCTGGCGAAACGTAAATGTTGGGGTGATCCGTCCGCTCGTCGTTGGCGAAAGGATCCGAGCCCGCTGCGGGCATGACCGCGAGCCCTGTTCAGGGACCGGTGACTGGAGCGATTGGCGCTTGATTGAGCCGCCGGACGAGCGGATTAAGCCCGAGGTCCGCGAGGTCATATACCAGGGCGATCAAGTCATTCGTGTTTCAAATCAGATACCCGGTGCGACACTGACCGTGTTGATCGCTGAAGCGTCTGGCGGTGCAGTGGAAGAGTTTGGCCCCCGGCCGGTCGGGCTCGACGAGGAGATATCGCTCGCCGCCCCGCTCATGGCCGGCAATGAGATCGTTGTGGCCCAGACGCTATGCGGCGTCCGGGTCGCCAGCGATCCGGTGGTCGTCGAAGAGCTGCCGCCCGAGATTTTCGCACCGGTGCTTGTCGCGCCGATGTACGAGTGCGGCCAGGCCGTCCAGGTATCAAACCTGCATCCAGGCGCACTGGTGAGGGTCCTCATGGATGGGATCCCGATCGGGCAAGGCTGGGCGTCCACCAACAACAGCATTGCGGTCTCCACCTCCCACCTTGAAGCGGGTCGAAGAGTCACCGCCGTGCAGACACTGGGCAGCGTGGACAGTCTGCCATCGAATGAGGTCGTCGTTGCCGGGCTTGGGCGCTTCCACCAGCCGCGAATCATGGGACCGGTCGCCGAGGGTGATCGCGCGGTCTGGGTCAGCGGCGTCATGCCGGGGGCTCGTATTTCGATTCGTTCGGGTGGCTTCCTGGAGAACCCGAAGATCCTCGTCGGCGAGATCGATGCCGCGGAGCCGGTCGTTCGAGTGCCGATCGACGGCACTTTGGGATCACAACCTCTCCTTTCCATCGTGGCACAGGTCCGCTTCTGCAGCCGGACCATCGCGAGCGACGCCGAATCAGTGCTCCTCTCGCCACTCGCGATCCCCGAGGGCGGGGCGATCGAGGAAGACGAGGAGTTGATGCTGGGGAGCTTCCAGCTCCCTCCGGAGGCGGGCGGATTCCTCATGGACGTTCGAGGCCATCTCTATCGGCCGAAGGCCCCGCACCAGACCCGGACGCCTCTCGTCATCGTCGCTCACGGCTTCCATTTCGGCACGAATATGGCCACGGGCGAAGCCGTCGACAGTGCAATAGGCTACGGCTACCTCGCGCGCCACCTGGCGAGATGGGGGATGACTGTCTTCAGCGTCGACTTGCAGCCGATCAATGACGCATTACTTGTCAGCGACATCGACGCAGCTACCTCGCATAGGGCACGAGCAGAGATTATTTTCCGGTCGATCGAGCTCCTGGAAAGCCGCCCCGAGACGAACGGGTTGATAGATGTCACGCGCATCGGGCTCGTGGGCCACTCGATGGGCGGGGATGCCGTCGGCTTCACGCAAGTAATTAATGTGAACGAGAACCGTGGCTTCTCGATTCGGGGCGTCGTGGCCATCGCGCCGACGAATTGGCTCCCTGACTATGTGTTCCCCTCAGGCAAGTACCTGCAGATCTTCGGTGCCCTCGATCAGCTGACCAGCTTCATTCCAGCACCGGGAGTCGCGAGTGCGTATGGCGGCTTGCGGATCTATGACCGCGCGGCGCGGGAGAAGACTCTCTTCTGGCTCCACGGGATGCGACACAACCCGTTCAACTCGGAGTGGGTCGGGGCGGGGGATGTTGCTGAAGTACATATAGCCGATCTGGCGCTTTCCGAGGGAGAACATCAGCGGGCCGCTCGGTTTCTTATCAACGCGTTCTTCCAGGACTCACTAATGGCCCGACCGCAGTATGCGGGATACATGCACGGGGTCTCATTTCCCCGCGCGGTGTCTCATCTGAACATGCATGCGTCTCATTCAGCCCCCGGTGTCGTGGTCATTGACAACCACGGAGACGTCGACGCCCAGTCGGGATTACTCGAGGAGACTCCGCTCGACAAAGGCACGAACAGCCTTGGAGGCGCCAATCAGGTAATCGGAACGCTGGCGGCTTGGGAAAACGGGAGGATCACGGACACAGACAATGCGCCACATGAGTCGTACGGCGTGCGGCTCGCGTGGGACGCTCCCGGCGCGATCTTAAGCGCCGACCTCACCGCGCTATCTGCCGCGGGGTTGAAAGTCTTGTCCCTGCGTCTCGCCCAGGTCTACGAGGATCCAGTCCGCAACGCCGGCGCATTGCCTAGCGATGCCTTCGTTTCCCTCGATGACGGCACACACACAGCAACCGTGCGAGTGGGTGCTGTGGCGCAGGTGCCATTTCCCGACGCGGCGTCGCGGGTCAACACCACCCTACGCACGATTCGCTTGCCACTGGACGCCTTCCAGGCCCTCAACCCGGCGCTTAACCTCCTGGCGCTGCGTATGGTCACCGTGCGGTTCGATGCCAAGCCGGCTGGTCACCTCATCGGTGACGACTTCGAGATCGGAGAATGACATGGGTGAGCTCATATGACACGGGCGGATACGCTGTGGAAGGAGCGGCGGAAGATTCTGCAAGAGCGCTCCAACCGGTTGCGCGTGGACGAGTGCCGCATCGAGCGCGGAGAAAGCGGCTACCGGCTGGTTTGCCTCGGATTCGGTTTTGTACCGGCACTGTCTCCGCCACGGGTAGCACTGGGCGGCGTGGTGTTGAAAGACATCAAGTATCTTGAGCAGGGGCGGCGCCTGGAAGCGGACTTCGAGCAGCTTCCCGAGAATCGCACCGTCGTTCTCGATTTCGTCTACGCGACTGCGACGGTGGAGGCGGGTACTCCAACCTGACTGCGGTAAGTGTCCGCGGGCGCGCGCCCTGCACCGCATCTAGTATCACCGCTACTCCCGGCTCATTCCTGCCAGTTCCAACGCTACGGCTCGCGGCGCCCCCGACGGACCTAGAACCACCGAGGGCACCGGCGTCGGGTCAGGCCGGTTCGTGCAGCCGCGCCGGCAGCAGCGGCGCGAAGAAGGCGGCGAGTTCCGCCGTCGCCGTCAGCGGCAGGACATGGGCCACGTACTGGTCCGGGCGCACCACCACCACGACGCCGCCGCGGTCCAGGCCGCGGAGCTCAAAGATGTCCTCCGCCGGATCCGTGCCGTAGACCTTCTCCAGGTACCTGAGCTTGAACGGCCCCACTTCCGGCTTGAACACCGCCGGAACCGCGCCGATATCAACGCCCGTATGGTCCTGCTGGTAGATCACCTTCACGTCAAACCAGGCGTCGGCGTCGGCCCCTTCCGGCGTGGCCGCGAGCGGCGAGTCCGGAGCATTCGTCAGCCACGCGGCCAGGTCGGCCGTCGGGGACGATTCGCCGGCCGCGGCCGGGTCCGCGAAGACATAAATGCGCCAACGGCCGTCCGCCGTGGCCTGGTGGCCTAGCTGAACCGGATTGGTATCGCAGACTCGCTGCACCGGGGCGGACTT
>JBFGBS010000101.1:0-6916 GCA_041567475.1 Arthrobacter sp. | reverse complement strand
CTGTCATTCGGACTGCCGCTCATGGCCTACGCCGCCTCGATCAAGCAGGACAAGGGCCAGTTCGCGATGGTGATGCGCTTCATCGTGATGCCGCTGTTCCTGTTCTCCGGCACCTTCTTCCCGCTCGAGAGCCTGCCGCTGGCCGTGCGCTGGATCGGCTGGATCTCCCCGATCTGGCATGGCACGGAGCTCGGGCGGGTGTTCAGCTACGGCTACCAGGAAGCGCCGCTGCTGACCGCCGTCCACTGGCTGTTCCTGGCAGCCCTGGCTGTCGGGGGATGGCTCCTCACGAAACGCCAGTTCGCCGCGAGGATGGGTTCATGAGCGCCGTCGCGGCACCGCACAGCGTCACCGATGCCGCCCGCAACCGGCGCTTCGGGCCGCTCTACTCGCGCAACGTGCGCGCCGTCGTCGGCCGGGGCCTGATGGCGACGAAGTCCAGCAACTGGCTCGTGATGCTCTCCGGCTTCTTCGAACCGGTCCTCTACCTGATCTCCATGGGGGTAGGGCTGGGGGCCATCGTCGGCACGGTCCAGGGCCCCGGCGGCGACGAGATCAGCTACGCCGCCTACATCGCGCCGGCGCTGCTGGCAGTCTCCGCGATGAACGGCGCCGTCTACGACTCCACCTGGAACGTCTTTTTCAAGATGAATTTCGCCAAGCTCTACCAGGGCATGCTCGCAACCTCCCTGGGGCCGCTGGACGTGGCCATGGGGGAGATCATTCTCGCCCTGCTGCGCGGCCTGCTCTACGCCACCGGCTTCACCGCCGTGATGGCCGTGATGGGGCTGATCACAACTCCGTGGGCTGTCCTGATGATCCCGGCCGCGGTGCTGATCGCCTTCGGGTTCGCCAGCTTCGGCATGGGCATCACGAGCTTCATGAAAACGTTCCAGCAAATGGACTGGATCAACTTCGTGATGCTTCCGATGTTCCTGTTCAGCGCCACGTTCTATCCGCTCAGCGTCTACCCGCAATACATCCAGTGGCTGATCCAGGCCATGCCGCTGTGGCACGGTGTGGAGTTGCTCCGGCAAATCAGCGTGGGTATCTTCACCCCCGCCACGGCGGTCCATGTCGGCTACTACCTCGTGATGATCGCGCTGGGTGTCCTGCTCACGACGGGCCGGCTGCGGCGCCTCTTCCTGACCTAGGCGGCCGGGAATCCGGCCGCGGGCCGGCGGTATCGTTCGCCCGGGGTGGAAGCGCGCCCCGGGCCCCGCCGGCGTTTGCGATAATAGGCACATGCAACCACTGGACAACCCGTCTTCCAAGCCGTCCGCGTTCACCCCTGCCGCCGGGAAGTTCTCGCTGTTCCGTATCAGCGGACCCGGACTGATGGTGCTGATCATCGCGTTCCTGGTCGCCGTCATCTTCGCAGCCAACCAGAACGACGTCGTCGGCTGGGTTGTCGCCATCATCGCCGGCTTCTGGCTCCTCCTGGCATCGTTCGTCGTCTTCAGCATCCGGACAGCCGCCAAGAAAGCAGGCGCCAAACTCAACGAAGCACAGAACGCCTTCAACGCCGCCACCGGCCGCGCACCGTCCACGGACAGCGCAGACCACGGCTCCACCCGGCTCGCCAAAGACCGCGGCGATGGCGTCCGCGACATGAAGCTGGATCACTCCTTCAAGATCGTCCAGGTGCAGATCCGCGTCGTGGAGCAGGAACGTGCCAAGGGCGAGGCCGCGGATCAGGAAACGATCCGGCGGGCCCTGGAGACCATCGAGATCACCGCCACCAACGCCCGGGACATGATCAAGCCCGGCGGCGGTTCCGACGAGCCCGTCAGCGGAACCATCATCGACTAGAGTGGATCGGGTGATCTCGGCATTGAAGAAGGACCACCTTCGCATCGCAACAGTCAACGTCAATGGCCTTCGTGCCGCCTACCGGAAGGGCATGGCGGAATGGCTGGAGCCCCGCGACGTGGACATTCTCTGCCTGCAGGAAGTCCGCGCGCCCGACGAGATTGTTGACTCGCTCCTCGGCGAAGGCTGGTTCATCCTGCACGCCGAAGCCGAGGCCAAGGGCCGCGCCGGTGTCGCCATCGCGTCCCGGGCCGAGCCCGTCGCCACCCGGATCGGCATCGGCGATGACTACTTCGCGACGGCCGGGCGCTGGGTGGAGGCCGACTACACGGTCCACAATGCCGCCGGCGAAGCCTCCCGGCTGACCGTGGTCAGTGCCTACGTGCACTCCGGCGAGGCCGGCACCCCCAAGCAGGATGACAAGTACCGCTTCCTGGACGTCATGATCAACCGCCTGCCCGAACTCTCCAAGCACAGCGACCACGCCCTCGTCGTGGGCGACCTGAACGTCGGCCACACCCAGCTGGACATCCGGAACTGGAAAGGCAACGTCAAGAAGGCCGGCTTCCTGCCCGAGGAACGGGCCTACTTCGACCGGTTCTTCGGCGATGAGATCGGCTGGAAGGACGTCCACCGGGACCTCTCCGGCCCGGTCGACGGCCCCTACACCTGGTGGTCGCAGCGCGGCCAGGCCTTCGACAATGACACCGGCTGGCGCATCGATTACCAGATGGCCACCCCGGCCCTCGCGGCCGCCGCGGTGGCCGCCGTCGTCGACCGTGCCCCGTCCTGGGACACCCGCTTCTCCGACCACGCCCCGCTGGTAGTGGATTACCGGCTCTAGTCGTAAGGCTTCCACGAATGACCTCTCCTTCCACGATGACCGACGCCGGTGCTGACGCCCCCGCGGTGACCGGCGCACGGCACCGCATCCTCTCCGGGATGCAGCCCTCCGCGGACTCCCTGCACCTGGGCAATTACCTCGGTGCCCTGGTCAACTGGGTCCGCATGCAGGACGAGTACGACGCTGTCTTCTTCATCCCGGACCTGCACGCGATCACCGTCCCGCAGGATCCCGCCGAACTGGCCCGCCGCACCCGTGTCACGGCCGCGCAGTACATCGCCGGCGGCGTCGACGTGGACAAATGCACCCTGTTCGTCCAGTCCCAGGTGCCCGAGCACGCCCAGCTGGCCTGGGTGCTGAACTGCATCACCGGCTTCGGCGAAGCGTCCCGGATGACCCAGTTCAAGGACAAGGCCCTCAAGCAGGGCTCCGACCAGGCCAGCGTGGGCCTGTTCACCTACCCGGTCCTGCAGGCCGCCGACATCCTCCTGTACCAGCCGCACGGTGTCCCGGTGGGCGAGGACCAGCGCCAGCATGTGGAGCTCAGCCGTGACCTCGCGCAGCGCTTCAACACCCGCTTCGGCGAGACGTTCACGGTGCCGCAGCCCTTCATCCAGAAGGAATCGGCGAAGATCTACGACCTGCAGAACCCGACGGCCAAAATGTCGAAGTCGGCTGAATCGCCGGCCGGCCTGATCAACCTCCTCGACGAGCCCAAGGTCATCGCCAAGCGGATCAAATCCGCCGTGACGGATGCCGAGACCGAGATCCGCTTCGACCGTGAGGCCAAGCCCGGGGTGTCCAACCTGCTGACGATCTACTCCGCGATCACGGGGCAGAGCGTGGAGTCGATTGTCGCCGCCTACGAGGGCAAGATGTACGGCCACCTCAAAGTGGATCTCGC
The DNA here is from genome assembly GCA_041567475.1 of Arthrobacter sp. Lineage (GTDB taxonomy): Bacteria > Actinomycetota > Actinomycetes > Actinomycetales > Micrococcaceae > Arthrobacter. The sequence goes on along the minus strand of JBFGBS010000101.1, from coordinate 3,356 downwards.
CGACGTCGTGGCGGAGCGGCTGACCCCGATCCGGGACCGGGCCAACGAACTCCTGGCTGACCCGGCCGAGCTGGACCGGCTGCTTGCCGTCGGCGCGGACAAGGCCCGGGAAATCGCGTCCGCCACGTTGCGCGACGTGTATGCCAAAGTCGGATTCCTGCCGTATGCCGGAGCGCGGGGAGTCCGCTAGGCCGATGTCCTCCGTCAGCAACGTGAGAGCCCCAGGCGCCCAGGGCACCGGCCTCGGTGCTCCGCGCCTGCCGGCGGCCGGCCTCGTGCCGGCCGCCGCAGGCCTGCCCGAAGCCAACGGTCACGGACAACGCGAAGGCATCAGCATCGGCGTGATCCTGGGGTTCCCCCCGGAGGTTGCCGAGGAGCTGGGGCGGTGGCGGGCATCCTTCGGTGACCCCATGGCCGGCGTGATCCCCGCGCACATCACGCTGATCACCACCACAATGACCCAGGACTGGGACGCGACGCTGGCCCACGTCCGGGCGGTCGCCCGCAAGCAGGACCCCTTTATGGTGACCATTGCCGGCACCGGGACCTTCCGGCCGGTCTCTCCGGTGGTGTACGTGAACGTCGAGGACGGATTCGGCGACTGCGTCAGCCTGCACCGGGAGCTCCAGTCCGGTCCGCTGGAACGCGAGCTGCCCTTCGCCTACCACCCGCACGTCACCGTCGCCCATGACGTGGCACCGGAAAGCCTCGACGAAGCCGAAGCGGCGCTCAAGGATTACCGGGCGACGTTCCCGGTGGCTAGCATGGGACTTTACGAGCACGACGACAACGGTATCTGGCAGCTACGGGAAGAGCTTAACTTTGGGACCGAACCGGACGACGACCGAGGCCCGGACGGGGCAGCAGGGGGCCGCTGAGCAGCCGCTTCCGACCGAGCTGGCCAAGCTCAAGCTGGAAGTAATCCGCAAACGCGTCGACTGGGGCAAGGCCCGGCGGGCCGGCGGGGGGCTTTCCGCCCTGCTGCCCATGGTGCAATGGCTGCTGGCCCGGCTCAACGTCCTGCGCCCGATGCGCGCGTTCCAGCACTACAACCACGAACGCGGACCCCTGATGAGTGCCGGCATCGGCTTCACCATGTTCTTCTCCATCACCGGTCTGCTGACCACCGGCTTCTCCGTGGCCGGCCTCGTGCTGCGCGGGCAGCCGGAACTGCTGGACCGGCTCGTGGCAAGCGTGGCCCGCTCCGCCCCCGGCCTGCTGCAGGTCGACGGCAGCGAGGGCCTCGTTGACCCGCAGGAACTCCTGGATCCCAGCGGCCTGGGGTGGACTGCGGTGATCGCCGCGGTGGTCACCGTCGTGACGTCGCTGGGCTGGATCGCCGGTATCCGCCAGGGCCTGCGCGCGGTCGCGATGCTCGCCCCGCTGAAGCGCAACCCGGTCCTGAGCAAGCTGATCGACACCGGCACGCTGCTCCTGCTGGGTCTGGCCCTGGTCATCAGCGCCGGCGCCTCGCTCGTGTTCGGCACGGCGGCCGGCCTGGTCATGGACTGGCTGCAGCTGGACCCGCGGGTGGCCGGTCCCATTGCGGGGCTGATCAAGATCGCCGTCCCGCTGCTGCTGAACACGGTGACCGCCCTCATCCTGTTCCGGCTCGCCGGCGGACTCCACCTGAGCCGCCAGGCGTTGCTGGAAGGCACCATCCTCGCCGGGATCGGTACCACGGCGCTGCAGGTCTTCAGCACCGAACTGCTCGCCGGCGCCGGCCGGAACCCGCTCCTGGCGCCCTTCGCAATCATCATCGGGCTGCTCATCTGGTTCAACCTGGTCAGCCAGGTGTACCTCATCGCTGCCTCGTGGTCGATCGTCCGCGACGGGGACCTCAAGACCGAGCCTGCCGCCAAGACCACCGGCTGGGGCGCCCGGCAGGTGCAGCCGGGCAAGACCCCGGTAAGCCAGCCGCGGTCCCCGGCCGCTATGCTCCGGCGTCGAGGTATTGGTCGGCCCACGCCGAAATAATCTTTGCGGCCCGGGCGGCCTGGCCCCTGCCGGTCAGCAGGTGGTCACTGCCCTCGAGCGAGACGAAGCTGCGCGGGTGCCGCGCCGTCTGGAAGATGCTGCTGGCATTCTCGATCCCCACCGTGTTGTCGGTGGGGGAGTGCAGCACCAGCAGCGGCATGTGCAGCCGCCTGATGCAGTCGGTGAGGTCCGCGGTGCGCAGATCCTCCACGAAGTGCCGGCGGATCTCCACCACCTTGCCGCCGAGGTCCACCTCGGCGCTGCCCTCGCTCAGGATGGTCTCCAGGGCGGCGTCGAAGACATGGGCCAGATGTTGCGGTGAAAACGGCGCGGCCACGGTCGCGACGGCATCCAGTCCCGGGATCTGGCTCGCCGCCGAGAGCACGGCAGCACCGCCGAAGGAGTGTCCGACAAGCAGGGAGACCTCCCGCCCGGCGGCCCGCATGAATTCGGCGGCGGCGACGGTGTCTGCGACCTTGTGGCTGAATGACCCCTCCGCCCAGAGCCCGGCCGAGCCGCCCAGGCCGAGGTTGTCAAAGCGCAACATGCCTACCCCGTTGTCGGCAAGCGCCTTGCACATGCGGGAGGCAGCCGGACTGTCCTTGCCCAGCGTGAAGCCATGCGAGAACACCCCCCAGCCCTTCACCGGGCCCTCGGGCAAGTCGATGATGCCGGAGAGGAGTTCGCCGGTGGAACCGGTGAAGGAAACTTTTTCGGAGTGGGACATGGCGGGCCCTTTCACGGAAGGAAACGGACACGGCGGTCAAACGCCCGACGGCGCCACTCCCCGGAGGAAATGACGCCGTCCTAGCATTCTGCCGCCGCGCGGAACTAGATCTTGCGGGACAGGATGGCCTGCTTGACCTCGGCGATCGCCTGCGTGACCTGGATGCCGCGGGGGCAGGCCTCGGTGCAATTGAAGGTGGTGCGGCAGCGCCACACGCCTTCCTTGTCGTTGAGGATTTCCAGGCGCATGTCGCCGGCGTCATCACGGGAATCGAAGATGAAGCGGTGGGCGTTCACGATCGCGGCCGGGCCGAAGTACTGCCCGTCGGTCCAGAACACCGGGCAGGACGAGGTGCACGCGGCGCACAGGATGCACTTGGTGGTGTCGTCGAAGCGGTCCCGGTCAGCCTGCGACTGCAGACGCTCCCGGGTCGGCTCGTTGCCGGAGGTGACGAGGAACGGCATCACCGAGCGGTACGCCGCGAAGAACGGCTCCATGTCGACGACGAGGTCCTTGAGCACCGGCAGACCCTTGATGGGCTCGACGGTGATCGGCTGGTCAGGGTTGACGTCCTTGAGCAGGGTCTTGCACGCCAGCCGGTTCTTGCCGTTGATCCGCATGGCGTCCGAGCCGCAGACGCCGTGGGCGCAGG
>JBFGBS010000100.1:0-6916 GCA_041567475.1 Arthrobacter sp. | reverse complement strand
CCGAGGTCCGGGGCATCTGCGCGCGGGAGGCATCCCTCGCCGTGGTGGGCGGCTGGCTCTCCGGCAACGGCCTCGCGGCAATCGTCGCCGACACGCCAAAAGAGGTGCGCCGGCTGCTGCCCCGGCCGTAGGCCCGCAGCGAGCGCGGATCGGCCGCCTTTCCGGCATCCCCGCCCCATGAGTCACTTGTTTCCCAGATGCCCGCGGGGTTTCAGAAATCACACACTTCCCACCTGCCGCGCCAGCACCTGAGCTCTCCTGAGTCACTCTGATAACGGCCGTTTTCCCTTGAAACCGCGCGGATTATCGCTGTATGCCGATTCTCGATAGTGTCGATGGCCATGGTTATTTTCAGGCGCACGGCGTCACTCACGCAGACACGCCGCAGCGGGGGACTGCGGCAAGGGGCGACGGCGGCCGCGATCGGGACCTTGCTCGCCCTGGCCCCGGCAGGAACGGCCGCACAGGCCACTGGGGGCCTCGCCGCCACAGCGTCCGTCTCGCTGCCGGTCAGCGGCCCGCTGGCAATCCGAAGTGACGTCCGGACTGAAATCCGGAGCGAGAACGGCCCGTCCGCTCCGGCGCCCAGTCCGGTCCCGTCCGGCCCGTCTGCCTCGCCGGCCCCGACGCGGCCGAGCCAGCAACCAACCCCGCCGGAGGACAGCCCGGAGCCACCGCCGTCCGGGCAGCCCTCCGGTCCGGCGGGCGGGCCGTCGCAGTCCCCGGCGCCGGCACCCGCTAGGCCGGCACCCGCAACGCCGGCACCCTCAGGCCCCGGGACCCCGGCCCCACCGTCCGGTCGCGGCGACGGCTCCCCGAAGTCCCCGGACGACGCGGAATCCGCCCGGCGCCAGAGCGGCGGTGCGGCCGTCGTGCCGCCGTCGGACGGCACCGGCCCGGCGCATACCGCCGCGCCCTCAGCGCCGGCCTCGGGCACCGTACCCGCCGGCGAGGGGGCCGGCGTCTTGCCGTCGGACCCGGCCGGGGTGGCATCTCCGTCCGGTTCGGAAACGGCAGCCCCGACGTCCTCCGCCACGCCCGCCGCGAAATCCCGGGGGCAGGCCGGAAGTGTATCCCGGGAAGCGATGTGGCCAGCAGACACGGCCGGCTCCGCGGCGCTCGTCGGCTGGGGGATCGCCCTGGTCGCGCTGTCCGCCGCCGCCGGGATCATCGCTTTCCGGATGCGCAGGATCTGACGGACGGAGCGGCGGGCGGACGGACTCTCCGGGCGCGCAGTTACCAGCTGCCCGGCGGCCTGCGAAAGTGAAATAAACCACTTCTACGCGTTGTAGAAGTGGTTTGTTTCGACTTAGTCGCAACAAGGGGGCAAGATTGTATCCATGAGCCACACTTCTGCCGAATCTGTCACCAAAACCGATGAATCAGCCGAGCAGTTCTTCACCCTTTGGACCGTTTTCAAGCGCTCCGCCGAGGTCCTCCGCAGCACCGATGCCGCACAGGACTTTGAGGCCCTGATCGGCCGCCTGGCCGAGCACGGCGTGGTCTACCGCGGCGGTTACGACGTCTCCGCCATGCGCGCGGACGCGGACATCATGGTGTGGCTGCACGGACCCCAGCCGGAGGCCCTCCAGCGGGCCGTCCGGGACATCCGGCGCAGTGCCCTGTTTGCCGGCACGGACATCGTCTGGTCCGCCATGGGCGTCCACCGCGAGGCCGAGTTCGCGAAGAACCACACCCCGGCCTTCTCCCGCGGTGTCGAACCGGCGCAGTGGCTCTGCGTGTATCCCTTCGTCCGCTCCTACGAGTGGTACCTGCTCCCGGATGCCGAGCGCGGCGCCATGCTCCGCGACCACGGACTCCTGGGCCGTGACTTTCCCCAGGTCATCTCCAACACCGTCTCGTCGTTCGCGCTCGGCGACTGGGAATGGATCCTTGGCCTGGAAGCTCCCGAGTTGGTGGACCTCGTGGACCTCATGCGCCACCTGCGCGCCACCGAAGCCCGCCACCACGTCCGTGAAGAAATTCCCTTTTACACCGGCCGCCGCGTCAGCGCCGCCGAGATTGCCGAGGTCCTCGCATGAGCACGCTGGAACCCACCGACGAGCTGACGGCCATCAACGAAGTCACCCAGGCCGGCCGGATGGCCCCGAAGGACTACGATGCCGTGCTCCTCGCCTCGTTCGGCGGACCCGAGGGGCAGGACGACGTGCTCCCGTTCCTGCGGAACGTCACCCGCGGCCGCGGCATCCCGGACGAACGGCTGGAAGAGGTCTCCCACCACTACCGCGCCAACGGCGGCATCAGCCCCATCAACCAGCAGAACCGTGAGCTGAAGGCCGCCATGGAGGCGGAATTGGCCGCCCGCGGGATCGAACTGCCGGTCTTTTGGGGCAACCGCAACTGGGCGCCCTATGTGCCGCAGACGCTGCAGGACATGTACGACGCCGGGCACCGCAAGGTCCTGATGATCACCACCAGTGCGTACTCCTGCTACTCCAGCTGCCGGCAGTACCGTGAGGACATCGGCATGGCCCTGACGGAAACCGGGCTGGACGGCAGGCTCGAAGTCGACAAGGTGCGCCAGTACTTCGACCACCCCGGCTTCGTGGAGCCCTTCATTGAAGGAACTGCCGCCGGCCTCACCGACGTCCGGGCCCAGCTGGCCGCGGCCGGCACCCCCGACGCTCCCGTGCACATCCTCTTCGCCACGCACTCCATCCCCACCCGGGATGCCGAGGCCGCCGGACGCTCAGAAGGCGAGCCGCGGCAGTTCGCAGAGGACTCCGCGTACGCGGCGCAGCACCTGGCCACCGGCACCGAGGTCATCCGGCGGGTCGAAGCCGAAACCGGCCTGACCGCCCCGTGGTCGCTCGTCTACCAGTCCCGCTCCGGGGCCCCGCATGTGCCGTGGCTCGAGCCCGACATCAACGACGCCATTGAGGACCTCGCCGGACAGGGCATCAAGGGCGTCGTGATCGTGCCGCTCGGCTTCGTCAGTGACCACATGGAAGTCGTCTGGGACCTGGACACCGAGGCCCTCGAAACCTGCGCGAAGCTCGGCCTGGCGGCAACCCGCGTTCCGACCCCCGGCACGCACCGCAAATTCGTCAGCGGCATCGTGGACCTGATCTGCGAGCGGACCGCCGCGAACAACATCGCCGACCGCCCGCACCTGACCAAGCTCGGACCCTGGTACGACGTCTGCCGGCCCGGCTGCTGCGCCAACTTCCGCGGTGAGAAGCCGGCCATCTCGGCAGCGGACACCACCGTCGGCACCGGACACGACCCCTACCCGGCGGGTCCGGGACCAGCGGCCGCAACCGGCCAGGACGCGCCGTGACCGTCCGGATCGGCACCCGGGCCAGCAAGCTGGCGCTGACCCAGACACAGCAGACGGCGGACCAATTGTCCGCCGTCGGCGGGTTCGCCGCGGAACTCATCCACATCCGGACCGACGGCGACGTCCTGACCGGTTCGCTCTCCCAGATGGGCGGCACCGGGGTCTTCGTCGCGGCACTGCGCGAGGCACTGCTCCGGGACGAGTGCGACGTCGCAGTCCATTCCCTCAAAGACCTGCCGACCGGCCCCGCGCTCGGGCTGACCCTGGCGGCGACACCCAAACGCGCCGACGTCCGGGACGTGCTGTGCGCCCGCGACGGACTGAGCCTCGCCGACCTGCCCACAGGAGCCACCGTCGGCACCGGGTCCCCGCGCCGCGCGGCCCAGCTGCGCGCCGCCCGTCCCGACCTGGATATCCGGGACATCCGCGGCAACGTCGACACGCGGCTCGGCCGCGTCCCCGGCCTGCCGGGGAACACGACCGACGCCGTGGTGGACGGCAAGTCCTGTGACCTCGACGCCGTCGTGCTCGCCGCCGCGGGTCTGCACCGGATCGGCCGCCTCGATGTGGTCAGCGAATACCTGGAAGCGGAGGTGATGCTGCCCGCGGCCGGCCAAGGCGCCCTCGCGATCGAATGCCGCACCGCCGACGCGCCCCGCAAGGCCGGGTCCACCGAGGGCTCGCAGGGGGTGCTGGCGCAGGCACTGGCCGCCCTCGACGACCCGGACACACGGCTTGCGGTCACGGCGGAGCGGGCCCTCCTGGCCCGGCTGGAGGCAGGCTGCGCGGCCCCCGTGGGCGCCCATGCCTACCGCAAGGGCAGCATGCTGCACCTCGACGCCGTCGTGTGCGCCGTCGACGGCTCGGCCGCTGTCCGCGACAAGAAGGCCACCGACGGGCTCACCGAGATCGGGGCAACGCTGCTCGGCATTGAGCTGGCCGAGGTCCTGCTGGCCCGGGGCGCCGCCGACATCGCGGACCTGGCAGCGTCCTGACCTGCGGGAAGCAGAGCTCATGGGACGGCACAGCAGCCTGATGCAGCCAGACGGGAACCACGAGGCGGCAGCGTTGGACGGGGCCCGGATCCTCGTTGCCCGGGCCCCGGACCGTGCCGGGGAACTGGTTTCGGCCCTCCGCGGCGCCGGCGCCGAGCCGGTCCTGCTGCCGCTCATCGACTTCGAGGTCGCCAGCGACCAGCACTCCCTTGACGTCGCGTTCGATGCCCTCGGCGCCGGGGCCTATGCCTGGCTCGTGATCACCAGCGTGACCACCGTGCAGGCCCTCGAGGCGAAGGCGGCCGAGCGCGGCGCGACCCTGGAGACGTGGCTTCCCGGCAGCCTCCAGATCGCCACAATCGGACCCGCCACCCGCCGGGCACTGCAGCTGCGGGGGATCGGCGTCGACCTGGCACCCACCGCGGAGCAGTCCGGCGCCGGCCTGGCCGGCATCTGGCCCGAGGGCCGGACCCGGGTGTTCCTGCCCCAGGCCGACATCGCCGACCCCTCGTTCCGCCGCGGCCTCGAAGCGCGGGGCGCATCGGTGCAGGCAGTCACGGCCTACCGGACCGTGGACTACCCCGCCGATCCGGCCCGTAGCCTCGCTGCCCACGCGGCCGCCCCCGGAGACCGTGACGCCGCACCGCCGGCCGCCGTGCTGACGGCAGCCGAGGCGAAGACCGAGGTCGGGGCCGGCCGGCTGCACGCCGTCGTCGCCGCCTCACCCAGTGCCGCGCGGCGCATCCACGCCGAACTCGCGCCCCTGGGCGGCTGCCGGTTCGTCGCGATCGGACGTTCGACGGCGGGCGAGGCGGAGAGGCTGGGCCTCACCGTCGCGTCCATCGCCGAACAGCCGACAGCCTCCGGCCTCCTCGCCGCGGTGATCCGGTCGCTAACGCCCGAACCGTCCCCTGGCATTCCCGCCTCCGAGCACCCCCTGAAGGACAGAGCATGAGCTTCCCGACCCACCGCCCCCGCCGGCTCCGCACCACCCCGGCCATGCGCCGGCTCACCGCCGAGCACCGCCTGAGCGCCGCGGAGCTGATCCTGCCTGCCTTCATCCGGGAAGGCCTGGCCGAGCCCCGGCCGATCACCTCGATGCCTGGCGTGCAGCAGCACACCACCGACTCGCTCCGGCGCGCCGCCGCGGAGGCCGTCCGGCTCGGCGTCGGCGGGATAATGCTGTTCGGCGTTCCGGCCGAACGCGACGCCCGAGGCACGGCCTCGCTGGACCCGGACGGCGTGCTCAACAAGGCCATCCGGGACGTGCGGGCGGAAGTCGGCGACGACCTCGTGGTGATGAGCGACGTCTGCCTCGACGAATTCACCGACCACGGCCACTGCGGCGTGCTCGACAACCACGGTTACGTGGACAACGACGCCACCCTGGAGATCTACGGCCGGATGGCCGTGGCGCAGGCCGACGCCGGGGCGCACGTGCTCGGCCCCTCCGGGATGATGGACGGCCAGGTCGCCGTCATCCGGCAGGCGCTTGAGGACGCCGGACACGCCAACACGGCGGTCGTCGCCTATGCCGCAAAATACGCCTCGGCGTTCTACGGCCCGTTCCGCGAAGCCGTCGATTCCCAGCTGAAAGGCGACCGCCGGACCTACCAGATGGACGCGGCCAACCGGCGCGAGGCCATCCTCGAGGTCGAACTCGACCTGGCCGAGGGCGCCGACATGGTCATGGTCAAGCCGGCCATGAGCTACCTCGACATCCTCGCCGACGTCGCCGCGATGAGTCCGGTGCCGGTGGCGGCCTACCAGATCTCGGGGGAGTACTCGATGATCGAGGCAGCCGCAGCCAATGGATGGATCGACCGGCGGTCGGCCATCACCGAATCCGTCCTCGGCATCAAGCGCGCCGGCGCCAACATGGTCCTGACCTACTGGGCGAGCGAACTCGCCGGCTGGCTGAAGGAGTCCTGATGCAGCACACCCCCGCGGTACCGCCCGGAGCCGAGCCCGGCCCGACCGCCCCGGTGGGACCGGAGCGCATCCTTTTGGGCCTGAACACGTTCGGCGACGTCGGGGTTTTCCCCGACGGGCACCCCGTTCCGCACGCCCAGGTCCTCCGCCAGTTGCTGGAACAGGCCGAGCTCGCGGACGAGGTGGGGCTGCACGCCTTCGGGGTGGGGGAACACCACCGCAGGGACTTCGCCGTCTCGGCGCCGGAAGTCTTCCTTGCCGCGGCGGCGGCCCGGACCAGGAACATTCGGCTGGGCTCGGCCGTGACGGTCCTCAGCTCCGATGACCCCATCCGGGTCTTCCAACGGTTCTCCACGGTCGACGCCCTCGCCAACGGCCGCGCCGAAGTGATGCTGGGCCGCGGCTCGTTCATCGAATCCTTCCCGCTGTTCGGCCTCGACCTCGCCGACTATGAGGTCCTCTTCGAAGAAAAGCTCGCGCTCTTCGACAAGGTCCGCACCCAGCGTCCTGTCCACTGGGAAGGCCGCACCCGCCCGCCGATCAGCGGCCTGAGCGTCTACCCGCCGCTTGAACACCATCTCCTGCCGGCCTGGATCGGCGTCGGCGGCACGCCCGAATCGGTGCTGCGCTGCGCCGAGTACGGCTACCCGATCATCTTCGCCATCATCGGCGGCCAGCCGCGGTCCTT
>JBFGBS010000099.1:0-6969 GCA_041567475.1 Arthrobacter sp. | reverse complement strand
CGGCGGGAGGGTTCCCGCCAGCGGTATTGGCCACAGCACAGGCGAACCCCTCAAGCTACAGGCCCGCGGAACCGTTCCGGAACGGGCAACGACCAAATCCTATCCCGGAGCACCCCGCACTAAGCTGATGCCATGACTTCTGCTGCCGGCATTCCCGCTCCTGTCACGGTCCTGGTCTTCCTGGATCCCGAGTTCGAGGGCGGCCGCCTGGCCGACGCGTCCAAACCGCAGCTGATGGCCACGGATCAGGGAGCGACCCGCGGCGACGGCGTATTTGAGTCGCTGCTGGCCGTCGCCGGCCGGCCGCGGAAGCTTCAGGCCCATCTGGACCGGCTGGCAGGTTCGGCCCGCCTCCTGGAATTGGACATCCCCGCCGAAGACGCGTGGCGGCGGGCGATCGACACTGCCCTCAACGAGTACCGGAGCCGGCAGGCGCCCGTACCGGGCGGCGCCGGTTCCGCCGGTTCCGCCGGCGGCGCGGACGGCAGCGCGGACGGAAGCGCGGACACGGACACGGCGACGGATGACGCCGTGATCAAACTGATCGCGACCCGCGGCGTCGAGGGCGGCGGCCCCGTCTGCTGGGTCCAGGCGTCCCGGCCTTCCCCGGTCGGCCGCCGCCAGCGGGAGACCGGGCTCGACGTGATCCTGCTCGAGCGCGGCTACGACAGCGAGGTCGGCGAACGCGCCCCGTGGCTGCTGCTCGGGGCCAAAACGCTCTCGTACGCCGTGAACATGGCCGCCCTGCGGCACGCGCACCGGCAGGGGGCCGACGACGTCATTTTCATCTCGGCGGACGGGCGGGTCCTTGAGGGGCCGACGTCGACCGTGCTGCTGGCGCACCTGGAGACCTCGGACGACGGCGCCGGCGGGGTCCGGACCGTCCGGCGGCTGATCACACCGCAACTGGACAGCGGCATCCTGCCCGGTACCTCCCAGGGCGCCTTGTTCAAGGCGGCGAAGGCCGCCGGCTGGGAGCTGGGGTACGGGCCGCTGGAGCCGAGGGACCTGCTGGAGGCGGACGCCGTGTGGCTGATTTCCAGCATCCGGCTCCTGGCACCCGTGAACCACATTGACGGCCACGACATCGGGACCCCGGAGCTCCGTGCGCAGCTCACGGCGGAGCTTAACGCCCTGTACGCGACGATCGACTAGGGCGCGGTCCCGGCCAAGGTTCCGGCCCGGGTCACCTCAGGCCGGGCGCAGGGCCGCTGCGGACGCGGACGGGCGCCGCCGGAATGAGGCCGGGTTGAAGGATGGCAGCAGGAACGCCGCCAGGACCGCGTCGAGCAGTTCGGGGGCCGCGGTGCTGCTGCTCCCGAACCGTGCCCGCACCCCCAGGACCACCGGGGTACCGTCGGCCCGGCGGCGGATGTCAACCTCCACCGGGCCCGTCAGCCCGAGGGCACGGACGGCGTCCAGGGCCAGCGGCGCCACATCGGCGGCGGCGCCGGCAGCGACCCTCCTGCCGACAGCCGCGCCGGCTTCGGGCCCGGAGCCCGGGCCGGTCCGCGGGGGCTGATCCACGACCACCACATACGGCGCCGTTGCGTTCGGCGTCCGGGTGCCGAAGACCAGGGCGACATACCCTGCCCCCGGGATGAACTCCTGGACCAGCCGGCCCGCCGGCTGGTGTGCCCAGTCGACGCGGCCGGCGCCGGGCAGGACGACGGCGCCGTCCCCATCGCGGGCGACCCGCGCCTTGAGGACGACCGGACCGCCCATCGCGGCGAGGGACGCCGGTGCGGCCGCGAAGTCGCTCGGCACGCCGAAGCGCGGGACGGCAACTCCCTCGGCCTGCAGCGCCCACGCGGTCAGGAGGCGGTCGTTGGCGAGCGCCACCGGCCCCGGCTCGGAGACGATCAGCCGGACGCCGTCGCCGAACGCGGCACGGGCGGCGGCCAGGTGCGGCAGTTCCTCGCTGAGCGTGGGAATGACCATGTTCAGGTTCCGGGCATCAACGAGCCGGCGCAGCGCCGGGACCCAGTCCGGGTCCGAGGCCGGCGGGAGCACCGCGGCCTCGGCGCCCGCGATACCCGGCACCTGGCTGGAGTCGGCGCCAAGGACCGGGAGTCCCCGGTCCGCGAGCTGGGTTGCGATGCTGCGACCGGCGGCGCTGCCAATTCCGGTCACCAGAATGTGTGGGCGCACGGCTTCCCCTTCCGTTGCGGGCCGACGACGCCGGCCCCCGGCGTCAATGCCGCACAGGACGGTGCGGCACCGTTGTGAGACCTGCGTTAGGAGACCTGCGTTTTTGAGACCTGCGTTGTGAGACCTGCGTTTTAGGACTTGTGACGATGTTGCTGACTTTGTCCTTCCAGTAAAGAGTCCGCCGGACCGGATAACACGAGTGGCCACTACTTGTAACTCCCCCGGACCGTCGGCGTTGCGGCGGACCAGGATCCCCTGGATCCGTGACAGAAAATGACGGCGCCGGCAGTGCGGGCCGCCGTCGTAAGTGTTAGGTTCGAGGGGAGTAATGAGAACCGGCGCCAAGCCCTGACTGGCCGGTCGGCAACCCTCCCTTTCGCGGCGGGGTGCCTCAGGTGAATACTCGGCATATCGACCATTCGAGCTGCAAGCGTGAAAGAAGGAGATCCCTGATGCCCGAAACACCCGACCAGGCGGCCCCGCCCGCCGCCGCCCCGGAAAAGCTGGCGTACCGGCTGTTTACCGGCCCTGATGACCGGTCCTTCTGCGAGCGCGTGTCGGCGGCCCTGGCCGAAGGTTACGTGCTTCACGGCAACCCTGCCGTGACGTTCAACGGCAGCACCGTGATCGTGGCGCAGGCCCTCATCCTGCCGTCTGCTATCGCAGCCGCGGACGCGGCCGTCGCGGACGCCGTCGAGGACCTCAGCATCGGCGACAGCAGCGATGCTGCCGGCGTCGAAGACGCGTTTGCGGGGCACGCATGAGCTACGCCGGCGATCTGACCCCGCAGGAGGCCTGGGCGAAACTCGAGGCCGGCGCCGTCCTGGTCGACGTCCGTACCGAGGGCGAATGGGCCCACGTCGGCATCCCGGACACCAAGGCCACTGAGAACGATCCGCTGTTCATCCAATGGAACCTCGCCGGCGGGAACCCCAACCCGCAGTTCGTTGAGCAGCTGAAACTGCAGGCGCCGGAGGACACCGCGGTGGAGCTCATTTTCCTGTGCCGCTCAGGCGCCCGGTCGATTGCCGCCGCCATAGCCGCCACGGAAGCCGGGTACATCTCGTACAACGTGCTGGAGGGCTTCGAAGGCGAACCCGACAACCGCGGCGAGCGGACCGTCAATGGCTGGAAGAACCGCGGCCTGCCCACCAACCTCGGAACGAATTAGGTGGGGTTCAATCCTGACGCCGCAGGGTGGGGGGCGGAGACCCAGGCGGTCCGCGGCGGCCTTGACCGTACGGACTTCCAGGAGACCACCGAGCCGGTGTTCCTGAATTCCGGATTCGTTTACGAAAGCGCGGCCGCCGCCGAACGGGCGTTCACCGGCGAGGACGAGCGGTTCGTCTACTCGCGCTATGGCAACCCGACGGTGGCGACTTTCCAGGAGCGGCTCCGGCTGATCGAGGGAACCGAGGCGTGCTTTGCGACGGCTTCGGGCATGTCCGCGGTCTTCACTGCGCTCGGCGCGCTGCTGGCAGCCGGCGACCGGGTGGTCGCCGCTCGGTCCCTGTTCGGTTCCTGCTTCGTGATCCTCAGCGAAATCCTGCCGCGGTGGGGCGTCGAAACCGTCTTCGTGGACGGGCCGGACCTGGAGCAGTGGCGGGTGGCGCTGTCGGAGCCGACAACGGCCGTGTTCTTCGAGTCCCCGTCGAACCCCATGCAGGAAATCATCGACATCGCCGCCGTGAGCGCCCTTGCACATGCCGCCGGCGCCACCGTGGTGGTGGACAACGTCTTTGCCACACCACTGCTGCAGCGCTGCGGTGAGTTCGGCGCGGATGTGGTGGTCTACTCCGGCACCAAACACATTGACGGTCAGGGCCGCGTCCTCGGCGGCGCCATCATGGGCACCAAGGAGTTCATCAACGGCCCGGTCAAGCAGCTCATGCGGCATACCGGCCCGGCCTTGTCCGCGTTCAACGCCTGGGTGCTGACGAAGGGGCTGGAGACCATGGCGCTGCGGGTGAACCACGCTTCGGCCTCGGCACTGCGGCTCGCCGAATGGCTGGAAACGCAGCCGGCCGTGGACTGGGTCAAGTATCCGCTGCTGGCATCCCATCCGCAGTACGAGTTGGCGGCACGGCAGATGAAGGCCGGCGGGACCGTGCTGACGCTGGGCCTCGTGCCGTCCGCCGGGCGGTCCGCGAAGGACACCGCGTTCGCGTTGCTGGACGGGCTGCGGATCATCGACATCTCCAACAACCTGGGTGATTCGAAATCCCTCATCACGCATCCGGCCACCACGACGCACCGGGCCATGGGTCCGGAAGGACGCGCCGCGATCGGGCTGGGCGACGGAGTGGTGCGGCTGTCCGTGGGCCTTGAAGATGTTGAGGACCTGATGGGTGACCTGGCCCAGGCGCTCAAACAGGTCTAGCCGCCTTCCCGCTCCGGCCCGGCCCTGCGCTATCCGGGGAACGGCACTTCGTCGGTGGACAGCGTCGTCGCTTTGGCCGCGTAGTCCACGACGCCGGACAGCCCGGCTTCGGCAAACAGGCGGCGTTGCTGCTGCGAGCCGGTGCCGCGCTCCATGATCCGCTGCACACCGGCGCGCACCAGCTCGAGTTCGCCCTGTTCGCGCAGCACGGGGGCCAGGTAGTCCACGAGGGCCTCAACGACGTCGCGCGCGGGCGCCGGCCTGAAGGTGCCGAAATCCAGCAGCTCGGCGCGCACCCCGAAGTTGCTCGCCTGCCAGGCGGCCATCCGCAGCAGCACGGTGGGCACCGGGGCCGGTTCGACGCCGTCGTGCCAGTCGCGGCTGGCGGATTCGACGAGCGCCCGGACCAGCACGGCAATCAATGCCGTGTCCTCGGCGTGGAGACACACATCCGCGACCCGCACCTCGACGGTGGGATGGTGCCGGCACAGCCTGGCGTCAAAGTAGACCATCCCTTCGTCGAACAGCACGCCGCTTTCCTGCAACCGGCTCACGACCCTGCGGTAGACCGTCAGACTCCCGAAGACCATCGCCGGTCCAGCGCCGGGCCAGCGGTTCCAGACTTGCGTGCGGTAGCTGTCGAACCCCGTGTCCGCGCCGTTCCAGTACGGCGAGTTCGCGCTGAGGGCGATCAGTACAGCGAGCTTGTCCCGGATCCGGTCCATCACCGCCACCCCCTCGTCCGGGGACTGCACGAGGGTGTGCACGTGCAGGCCGCAGGTCAGCTGGTCGCGTACGGTGAGCCCGAAGCGGTTCTCCATGGCGGCGTAGCGCGGTTTGGGCGTCAGGTGGGTCTCCGGCGCGAGCGGCGATGTCGCCAGGGCGGCAACCCGGGCCCCGTGGGTCCGGGCCGCGCCGTCCGCGAGGTCCCGGTCCAGCCGGATGGCCCGGAGCAACCCGGCGTGGTCCCGGCACGGCACCGTCTGGGTCTCGATTTGTTCGAGCTTGAGCTCATAGCTGAAGCCCGGTTCGTCAGGGCCGGCGGCGCCGCCGGGGCTCAGCTGGGCCATGAGGGCCGCAGCAAGTGCCAGCGGGGAACCAGTCGCCTCGTCGACAATCAGGAGTTCTTCCTCAACGCCGAAAGTGCGCATGACCCTATTTTGCCCGCGCGGACGACTCCGCAACAGATGGCGCCGAACAACGCGGGGTCACTTTTCGCCCATTCGAGGGCCTCTGACGGGCGGAAAGTGACCCCGCGTTGGCCGGTCAGGAAAGGGTCAGTCCTGGAAGTACTCGATTTTCGCGCCGATGGTGTTGAGCCGCTCGGCCAGATCCTCGTAGCCGCGCTCGATCACGTAGATATTGCGCAGCTCCGAGACCCCGCGCGCGGCGAGCATGGCCAGCAGCAGGCAGGCCGCCGGGCGGAGCGCTGGCGGGCAGCCCACTTCGGCGGCCCGCCACCTGGTGGGTCCATTGACGTAGATGCGGTGCGGGTCGAGCAGCTGCACCCGGGCGCCCAGCTTATTCAGTTCGGTCAGGTAGATGGCCCGGTTCTCGTAGACCCAGTCATGGATCATGGTCTGGCCCTGCGCGTTGGCCGCGATGACCGCAAAGAAGGGCAGGTTGTCGATGTTCAGCCCGGGGAACGGCATGGGGTGGATCTTGTCTTCCGGGGCGCGGAGCTCCGAGGGCCGGGTGGTGACGTCCACCAGCCGGGTCCGGCCATTGCGGGCGAAGTACTCGCCGGAGACCTCCAGCTCCTGGCCCATCTGTTCCAGGGTCGCAAGCTCGATTTCCATGAATTCGATCGGGACCCGGCGGATGGTGACTTCGGAGTCCGTCACGATGCCGGCCGTGATCAGGCTCATGGCCTCGATCGGATCTTCCGAGGGAAAGTATTCGACGTCGGCGGCGGCGGCGGGCTTGCCGACGATCCGCAGCGTCGTGGTACCGATACCGTCAATCTGCACACCAAGCATCTGCAGGTAGAAGCAGAGGTCCTGCACCATGTAGTTGGGGCTGGCGTTGCGGATGATCGTGGTGCCGCTACGGTGTGCGGCGGCCATGATGGCGTTCTCGGTGACGGTGTCGCCGCGTTCGCTGAGCACAAAGGAGCGGTCCTTGCTGTCCGCCGGTGGAGCCTGGACCGCATAGAAGCCGGCCGTGGCCTCGACACTGAGTCCGAACTGGCGCAGCGCCTGCATGTGCGGCTCGACCGTCCGGGTGCCGAGATCGCAGCCACCCGCGTAGGGCAGCCGGTACTCCGCGGACTCGTCCAGCAGCGGGCCCAGCAGCATGATGACGCTGCGGGTCCGGCGGGCGGCCTCGACGTCCATGGCGCCGAGATCCAGGGTTGCGGGGCGGCGGATCTGGAGGTCGTTCACGTTCAACCACGTGCACTCGACGCCGATGCTGGTCAGGACCTCGACGATCCGGTT
>JBFGBS010000098.1:0-6970 GCA_041567475.1 Arthrobacter sp. | reverse complement strand
GCCGCCAGCCTGTCCGCGCGGCGGGCGACGGCG
The DNA here is from genome assembly GCA_041567475.1 of Arthrobacter sp. Classification (GTDB taxonomy): domain Bacteria; phylum Actinomycetota; class Actinomycetes; order Actinomycetales; family Micrococcaceae; genus Arthrobacter. The sequence goes on along the minus strand of JBFGBS010000098.1, from coordinate 6,937 downwards.
TACACCGTCCACTCCGCCGCCCGGAGCGCCCGCACGGTGGCGGCACCGATTCCGGTGCTGGCGCCGGTGACTACTGCTGCGTGATGCCCTTGTACCTCTGTCATGGCATCACCCTAGCGGATCGGGCCACTCGGTGAGAGTGGCCCGATCGGCGTCGTTAGGGCTGCTGGCTCTCTTCCTTCAGGTCCTCCGGCTCAATGCCCAGGATCTCGAGCTTGCCGCTCTTCCGGTCCGCGAGGTATTCCTTCATCTCACGCTTGATCACCGGCAGCAGCAGGTAAACACCAAGGAGGTTGATGAATGCGCAGATGAACAGGGCGGCGTCGGCGAAGTTCAGCACCTGGGTGAAGGTCAGGACGGTACCGATGACGGTGAAGAGCAGGAACACGCTCTTGTAGGTGACCTCGGAAATCTTGCTGCGGCCGAAGAGGTATTCCCAGGCTTTCAGGCCGTAGTAGGACCACGTGATCAGGGTGGAGAAAGCGAAGAGGGTGACGGCCACGGCCAGCACCACCGGGAACCATGGCAGCACGGTGGCGAAGGCGTCCGAGGTCAGGATCACGCCGTCCGGAGCGCCTTCGCCGGCCTGGACCTGGTCCATACCGGCCTGGAAGCTCGGGGCGCCGGCGATGATGATGGCGAGGGCGGTCATGGTGCAGATGATCACGGTGTCGACCATCGGCTCGAACATGGAGACGAAGCCTTCGCTCACCGGGCGGTGGGTCTTGACCGCGGAGTGGGCGATGGGCGCCGAGCCCAGGCCGGCCTCGTTGGAGAAGGCCGCACGCTGGAAGCCCACGATCATCACGCCGATGAAGCCGCCGGCCATTCCTTCGGGGTTGAAGGCGCCGGTGATGATCGAGCTGAACGCGGCCGGTACCTGGTTCAGGTTCACGAGGATGACAAAGAGGCAGGCCAGGACGTAGATGATGCCCATGGCCGGGACCAGCTTGCTGGTGGTGGAGCCGATGGATTTGATGCCGCCGAGGATGACTGCGGCCACGAGGGCGGCGAGGATGACACCGAAGATCAGTGCCGCGCCGGCGGTGCCGAGGAAGCCTTCTTCGCCGCCGGTGACGTTGCGCAGCTGCGCGAAGGTCTGGTTTGCCTGGAACATGTTGCCGCCGGCGATGCCGAAGATCAGGATGGCGGCGGCGAAGACACCGGTCAGGGTCTTGGCCGGTATGCTGCCGAACTTCTTGAAGGCGATCGGCAGGTACTTGAAGGGACCGCCCGTGACCGTACCGTCGGAGTGGACTTCGCGGTACTTCACACCGAGGGTGCACTCAGCAAATTTGGTTGCCATGCCGAGCAGGCCGGCCAGGATCATCCAGAAGGTCGCGCCGGGGCCGCCGAGGGCCATTGCGGCGCCTACACCGGCGATGTTGCCGAGCCCGACCGTTCCGGAGAGAGCCGAGGTCAGGGCGTGGAAGTGCGGCACCTCCCCCGGATCCGATTTGGTCGAGTAGCGGCCCCGGATGACGTCCAGGGAGGTCTTGAGCCCGCGGAACTGGATGAAGCCGAAGTAGAACGTGAAGATGACGCCGGCCGCGATCAACCACGCCACGACCGCCGGGAAGCTGAAGTTCCCGATCGTAATAGGGAAGAAAACAATGTTTGAGAAGACTTCGGTAACGGGCTGGAAGACGGAGTCAATCGCGCCTTCAACAGCGGTTATCCAGCTTTCGTCCTCAGTCGCCATAGGAATTGCAAAGTAGGTTGCCATTCCACTACTAGACCCCAAATTAATCGTGATGGCAATCACAGGCAAGGAAGCTAATGAGTACTGTTCAGTTTCGCTGAACAATCGGCCCGGAGGGATCGGGCGCCGGGGGTCCGGTGCGCGCCCGCACGCCGGAACGCAGCGGTCCCGACGGCCGGGCTCGATCAGCCGGTTGTCCGTGAAAGAATTGGCCCATGGCTGAAGACACGCAGGGTACAGACACGCCCACCACCGCCCCCATCAACGTTCCGGACAAGCCCGCCCTCGAGGGGCTCGAAGCAGCCCTCACCCGGCGCTGGCTTGACGAAGGGACCTACAAGTTCAACCCGGACACCACGCGTGAGCAGGTGTACTCGATCGATACTCCCCCGCCCACGGCGTCGGGATCCCTGCATGTCGGACACATGTTCTCCTACACCCAGACCGACGTCCTGGCCCGCTACCAGCGGATGACCGGCAAGAACGTCTTCTACCCGATGGGCTGGGATGACAACGGCCTGCCCACCGAGCGCCGGGTCCAGAACTACTACGGCGTCCGGTGCGATCCCACCACCCGCTACGATCCTGCCTACCGCCCGCCGGCGGAACCTGCCAAGAACCAGCGTGACTTCGACGTGGTGTCCCGCCGGAATTTCATCGAACTCTGCGAGGAACTCGCCGTCGAGGACGAGAAGGTCTTCGAGAACCTGTTCCAGACCCTCGGCCTGTCCGTCGACTGGGACCTGACCTACCGCACGATCGACGACAAGTCGCGGGCCATCTCGCAGCGCGCGTTCCTGGCCAACCTGGCCGCCGGTGACGCCTACATGGCCGAGGCACCCACCCTGTGGGACGTCACGTTCCGCACCGCCGTGGCACAGGCCGAGCTCGAGGACCGTGAAGTCGCCGGCGCCTACTACCGGTACCCGTTCTTCACCGCCGACGGCGAGAAGATCTACATCGAGACCACCCGCCCGGAACTGCTCGCCGCCTGCGCCGCGCTGGTGGCCAATCCCGACGACGAACGGTACCAGCCGCTGTTCGGCCAGAAAGTCACTTCTCCCCTGTTCGGCGTCGAGGTCGAGGTCCGGGCGCACCCGCTCGCGAAGGCGGACAAGGGCTCCGGCATTGCCATGGTCTGCACCTTCGGTGACCTGACCGACGTGACCTGGTGGCGTGAACTGCAGCTTCCGACCCGCGCGATCGTGGGCCGGGACGGCCGCATCGTCGGCGACACCCCGGAGTGGATCACCACTGAGGAAGGCCGCGCCAACTTCGCCGCGATCGCCGGCAAGACAGTGTTCAGCGCCAAGGAAGGCGTGGTGGAACTCCTCTCCGCCGCGGACCTGATCGACGGCGAACCGAAGAAGATCATGCACCCGGTCAACTTCTTCGAAAAGGGCGACAAACCCCTCGAAGTGGTGACCTCGCGCCAGTGGTACATCCGCAACGGCGGCCGTGACGAGGACCGCCGCGAACGGCTCATCGGCCGCGGCAAGGAGATCGAGTTCCACCCGGCCTTCATGCGCTCCCGCTACGAAAACTGGATCTCCGGCCTGAACGGCGACTGGCTGGTATCCCGCCAGCGCTTCTTCGGCGTGCCGGTTCCGGTCTGGTACCCGCTGGACGCGGACGGCAACCCGGACTTCGCGGCCCCGATCGTGCCTGCCGACGCGCAGCTTCCGGTCGATCCCGCCGCTGACGCCGCTCCCGGCTACGAGGAAACCCAGCGCGATGTCCCCGGCGGCTTCACGGGCGACGCCGATGTGCTGGACACCTGGGCCACCTCCTCGCTGACACCGCAGATCGTCGGCGGGTGGAGCACGGACGAGGCGCTCTTCGCCAAGGTCTACCCCTTCGATGTGCGCCCGCAGGGACACGACATCATCCGGACCTGGATGTTCTCCTCCGCGGTGCGGGCCGACGCCCTGCAGGACTCCGCGCCGTGGAAGCACGCCGCAGTCTCCGGCTGGATCCTGGACCCGGACCGGAAGAAGATGTCCAAGTCCAAGGGCAACGTGGTGGTGCCGACGGACGTGCTGGAGGAATACGGCTCCGACGCCGTCCGCTACTGGGCCGCCTCGGCCAAGCTCGGCGCGGACACCGCGTATGAGATCGCGCAGATGAAGATCGGCCGCCGCCTGGCCATCAAGCTGCTCAACGCCTCCAAATTCGTCCTGAACCTGGGCGCCACCGAGGACTCCGTCGTCTCCACCGATCTCGCGGTCCTGACCAATCCGCTGGACCGGGCGGTCCTGGCGCAGCTCGCCGAGGTGGTCCAGCAAGCCACCAAGGCGTTCGACAACTACGACTACGCCCGGGCGCTGCAGATCTCGGAGAGCTTCTTCTGGCACTTCACGGATGATTACGTGGAGCTCATCAAGGACCGTGCCTACGGTGCCGCCGGCGCGGAGCAGCAGGCCTCAGTCCTGGCTGCCCTGGCGACGAGCCTCGATACCCTGCTGCGGCTGTTCGCTCCGTTCCTGCCGTTCGCCACCGAGGAAGTCTGGGGCTGGTGGCGGACCGGGTCCGTGCACCGCGCCGCGTGGCCGGCTGCCGTCACGGTCGACGGGGACACCACCTTGCTGGCGACCGTCGGCACCGCTCTAAGCGGGATCCGCAAGGCCAAGTCCGAGGCCAAGGTCAAGCAGCGGACCGAGGTGCTGTCCGCGACCATCACGGCCGCCGAATCCGTCACCGCACAGCTGGAGGCCGGGCTGGCCGACCTTAAGGCCGCGGCCAACGCCCGGGAGCTGACGCTGCTGGCCGGCGACGGCGAACTGAACGTCGTCGACGTCGTCCTCGCACCCGCCGAGGAGCCTGCCCAGGCCTGACCCGGCCGCCCGGTACCGAATGCGGTATCCGGAGCGAAATAGGACGGGGGCTTCGGCCCGGCTTTGGCCGGGCCGAAGCCCCCTTGTCGTGTGCCTGCCGGTTCCGGCGCCGGGCTGTCGGCCGGTCCGGCCGGAGGATAGGTCAGTCCGCGCGGGGATTCTTCGCGCGCCGCTGCGGGAAGATTCCGACGGCGACCATCCCGGCCACCGCGCCGGCCGCTACCGCAATGAACGTCTCGGTCAGGGCGGTGCCGCCGCCGGTTAAGGTGGGCCCCCGCAGGGCGTCCAGGGCGGCAAGGGCGCCCGTGACCGCCAGGGCGATTCCCGTTCCGCCGGCTACCGCCAGGATCCTGAGCATGGCCGGGCGTCGGCCCCCGGCCCGTAGCCGGTAGACAACCGGCCAGCCTGCCGCCACCAGGAGCGGCGCAAGATGGTAGGTGGTCTCCGGGTTCAGCAGCGCCAGCACGAGCCACAACACGGCCAGGGCCGCGGAGACCGTCGCGCCGGTCCGCGTCCCGGACATCTCAGATCTCCGCGGAGGCCACGAAGTACGTCAGCGTGGGCGGCGCGGCCAGCAGGCTGCCCAGTTCGGTCGCGCCATCACCGGCACGCCACGCCCGGTAGGCGGCGTCCTGTTCCAGCGAAGCCCAGCGTTCGACGACGAGCAGGTGCGCCGGATCCTGATGATCTATCAGCACATCCACACCGAGGCAGCCGTCAAAGGCCCGGGTTCCGACGAGGATGTCGCGGAGCCTGTCCGGTGCGCTCTCCAGGGATTCCTTTTTGAGGTTCAGGTCGAGGTGAACGGTGAGGGACATGATGCTCCAATGAGGGTCGCGGGCAGGACTGGCAAGGCGCGGCCGCGGCGACGAGAAGAGGTCGGCCGGCCGGCTTACTGGAGGGAACAACGACCGACACGGTGTTGTTCCCCCAGTAAGCGCATGGTCCCCGGACGGGCCGTGCCACAACAAAGGAGCACCATGGTCAAGGCTATGTGGAACGGCGCCGTTATCGCCGAATCCGAGGACACGGTAATGGTCGAGGGAAACCACTACTTCCCGCGCAAATCCGTGGACGCGCGGTACCTGAAGGACAGCACAATGACTTCCGCCTGCCCCTGGAAGGGCACGGCGAACTATCTCACCCTCGAGGTCGACGGGGCGGTCAATGCGGACGCGGCGTGGTACTACGCGGAGCCGAAGAGCCGTGCCGCGTCGATCAAGGGTCATTTGGCGTTCTGGCGGGGCGTGAGCATCGAGAACTGATTGCCCGTCCGGGGACGGCTGTTAGCGGCTGCCCCGCAAAAGTGAAGCACCGGCCACGACGGGATTGTCCGTCGTGGCCGGTGCTTCCGTGTCCGGGTCAGTTGAGGAATCCCTTTTCCTCTAACCACGCGGTGGCGGCGTCCTTGGAACTCAGTTTGCGTTCGCCGGCGACGTCTTCGTTGAGGCGGATAAGGTCCTCGGTGGTCAAGGCGGCTGAGACCTTGTCCAGCACTTCGACAGCCGCGGCGTCCAGGCGGTCCTTGCGGACCAGGGGCAGCACCTGCTGTGCGGCGTAGTTGTTTTTCGGGTCCTCAAGGACGACGAGGTTGTTCGCGGCGGTCTGCGGCGACGTTGTGAAGACGTTCGCCGCTTGGATCCGGTCATCCAGGAGGGCCTTGATGGTCACGGGGCCACCGCCGTCGCTGAAGGGGACAAATTCCTTGGGGACACAGCCATATTTGGCGGCGAGCCCCGGGAGCCCCTGCGGCCGTTCCTGGGCCTCGGGGGGCATGCCCACCGCAATCTGGTCGCAGATCGCCCCGAGGTCCTCGAGTGTTTTGAGCCCGAACTTTTCAGCGGTAGCCTGCGTGACGACGATCGAGCCCTTGTTTTCGGCTTGTGCCGGTTCGAGCACCTGCAGGTCGGCAGGGAGCTTACCCGGCAGCGCGGCCATGACATCGGCCGCGCTCGAAGCCGTGGCTGTTTCGTCCACGTAGCGCAGGAGGTTGCCGCTGTAGTCCGGGACGAGGTCGATGGATCCGTCCTGAAGGGCCCGGACGTAGACCTCGCGGGATCCGATGCCCGGCTTGGTGGACGCGGTGATGCCCGCGGCGTTCAGCGCGCCCGCATAGACTTCGGCCAGTGTCTGGCTCTCCGGGAAATTCGCCGAGCCCACCACCAGCGGCGCGCCGGCGTCTGCCGGGGTCGCCGGGTTTGCCTCGAGCGGGTCGGAGCCCGCGCCGCAGGCGGCCATCGAGAGCGTGAGCAGCGTTCCTGCGGCAAAGACCAGACTACGTGTCAGGGAGCGTCCCATTTTGAGTTCCTTTATGTTGTGCGGGCGCGGGCGTGCCTCTGCATCGAGGGCATCGCTGACGGGCCGCTATCCGGAACTATCATGCCTTACCGCTATGGGCCTC
>JBFGBS010000097.1:0-6989 GCA_041567475.1 Arthrobacter sp. | reverse complement strand
TGATGATGACCCCGCGTTCCGGGCCGCCGGATTCCGTGACGGCCGGCTCCGTGGCCGCCATGGCGGCGGCGGCAAGCCGGATCACATTGAAGGTGCCCACGAGGTTGATCTGGATGACACGGTTGAAGGTCTCCAGCGGGAGCACGCCCTCGCGGCCCAGGACCTTGCCGGGCGTTGCGATCCCGGCGCAGTTCACCACGATGCGCAGCGGCCCCAGCGCCACGGCGGCGTCGACGGCGGCCTGCACCTGGTCCTCGTCGGTGACGTCCGCGGGCATGAACACCGCCCTCCGCCCCTGCTCTCCCGCGGCGTTCAGCTCCGCGGCGAGGGCGGGCCCGTCGGATCCGGGAAGGTCCAGCAGCACCACGGAGGCGCCGTCGTCGAACAGCCGCCGTGCCGTTGCCGCCCCCAGCCCCGAGGCTCCGCCCGTGATCAGCGCGACGCTACCTTTGATGTCCATGCATCCTCCTTGATGTGGAATCCGATTCCGCCCCTTGCCCCGCTCCTGGCCGGGCCGGAGGCTGTGCCGCGAGCCGGCCGGATGGGGCCCTCTGACAGCAAACCTTAGTTAGTGCATGTTAACTGAAATGGCGGCATTCCGCACGGGCTCCCCCCAGGCAGGCAGCTAGGCTCGGGGCATGACCCGCACCGGCACGCCCCAGCCTCCCGACTGGTCCGCCCGCGCCGGCGAGGCCTCCCGGGCCGTGATCCGGCTTTTCGGGCGCCGGCTGTTCTTCCTGCCGGGCACGCACCTCGCCGCCACCCGCCGCCCCTCGGGTCGGCTGGCACGGCTTACCGATCCGTGGCATTACTGGTGGCAGGCGCACTACCTGGACTGCCTGGTCGACGCCGCCGGCAGGGATCCCGAGGGCGGCACTGACCGGCCGGCCGCCCGGCTGCTGGCCGGGATCCGCCTGCGGAACCTGCTGACCGTGGTCAACAACTACTACGACGACATGGCCTGGCTGGCCCTGGCCACGTTGCGGCTGGACCGGCTCGGCGCGGACGGCCCCGGTGCGGATGGCCCCGGCGGGGACCACTTCGGCACGGACAGCCGGGCCAACCGGCGCCGCACCCGCACCCTCCGGGCCCTCACCCGGAAACTCGATTCGGCCTGCACCGACGATCTGGGCGGCGGGACCTTCTGGAACACGCAGCGGGACTTCAAGAACACCGCCGCCACGGCCCCGGCCGCCCTCTACTACGCCCGGACCGGCAGCAGCACAAAAGCCCAGGCCCTGCTGGACTGGCTCGACGCCCGGCTCTACGATCCGAACCTGGGCCTGTACCGGGACGGGCTCCGGATCTCGGCCGCCGGGAACGTGAGGCTCGAAGCGGCCATCTACAGCTACAACCAAGGCCCCGTCCTCGGCGCCCTGCTGGAGCTCGGCGGGGCCTCCAACCTGGCCCGGGCGGCCGCGCTCGTCGACGGCGTGGCCCGGCACCTCACGGTGCCACCGGCCGCCACGCAGCGCGGCCGTGCTCCCGACCCCGGCGCAGGCGCAGGGACGGGCGCAGACGCAGGGACGGGCGCCGGAGCGATCCTGCGCGGCGAGGGAACCGGCGACGGCGGCCTGCTCACCGGCATTCTGGTCCGCTACCTGGCGCTCGCCGCCCGGGACGGGCGGCTGCCGGCCGCGGCACGGGAGACCGCCACGGCGCTCGTCCTGGACACCGCGGAGGCCTTCTGGGCCGGCAGGCGCACCGTTGCGGCCGGCGAGCCGCTCGCCCGCTCCGGCGGATCGCTGGTGTTCTCAGCCCGCCCCGAGGAACCGGCCGCGCGGACGTACCCGCCGGGATCCGCCGTCGAACTCTCCACGCAGCTACAGGCCTGGATGATCCTGGAGGCCGCCGCGGCCGTGACCGCCGGTCCTTTTACAGGGTCGGCGAATTAAGTCATGCAATAGTTTCGTAATTGATGTGATCCTGATCACTTAAGGGGCTTTCGGGTTGGTTGCTTAGGTTTGGCTAACCTACAGTTTTTCGTAGTGAGCATGCCCTAACTTCCCCGCTCACGGGGGCTAGGGTTCCTGAGAACTTTTCCTTGCAGAAAGTAGTCCCATGAAGATCCGCAACAACGCGCTGGCCGGCATCGCACTGGCCGCCACCGCCATGCTCGGCCTGTCAGCCTGTGGCTCCGGCACCACTTCACCCAGCAACGGCACCGCCGGCGCGGATGGCCAGAATGCCGGCGAGATCACGGTCTATAACGCCCAGCACGAATCTCTGACCAAGGAATGGGTGGATGCCTTCACCGCCGAAACCGGCATCAAAGTCACCCTGCGGCAGGGCAAGGACACCGAAATGTCCAACCAGATCGTCCAGGAAGGCCAGGCCTCCCCGGCCGACGTCTTCCTGACAGAGAACTCCCCGGCCATGGCCCAGGTGGAAAACGCGGGCCTCTTCGCGGACATCGACCAGGCCACCATTGACCAGGTCCCGGAAGCGTTCCGGCCTTCCACCAACAAGTGGACCGGCATCGCGGCCCGATCCACCGTTCTGGTCTACGACAAGACGAAGCTGACCGAAGACCAGCTGCCGAAATCCATGCTGGATCTGGCAAACCCTGAGTGGAAGGGCAAGTGGGCGGCCTCGCCGTCCGGCGCCGATTTCCAGGCCATCGTCTCGGCCCTGCTCGAACTCAAGGGCGAGGAAGCCACCACGGAATGGCTCAAGGGAATGAAGGAAAACTCCACGGCCTACAAGGGCAACAGCACCGCCATGAAGGCCGTCAACGCCGGAGAAGTTGAAGCCGCCCTGATCTACCACTACTACTACTACGGTGACCAGGCCAAGACCGGCGAGAACTCCGCGAACGTCGCCACGCACTACTTCAAGAACGAGGATCCGGGCGCGTTTGTCTCCGTGTCCGGCGGCGGGGTGCTGAAGTCTTCCAAGAACCCGGAAGCCGCCCAGGCGTTCCTGACATTCATCACCGGCAAGAAGGGCCAGGAAGTCCTCCAGCAGGGTGACTCGTTCGAGTACGCCATCGCCTCCGATGTTCCGGCCAATGAGAAGCTGGTGCCGCTGGCGGAGCTCCAGGCCCCCAAGGTGGACCCGGCCAAGCTCAACTCCGCCAAGGTGTCCGAGCTGATGACAGCGGCAGGGTTGCTCTAACGCACGTGGCAACCAAGCTGGCGGTTCCCAGAACATCCGGGGACACGACGACGGCGGGCCGGGGCAAGCGCCCCCGCCCGCCCTTCGGCGTTTCCGTCGTCGCCGTCCTGGCGGTCCTGATCGCGTTGTTTGCGTTGGTCCCCCTCGGCTATGTCGCCGTGATGACGGCCACCACCGGCTGGGACACCGCGGTCGCGCTGATCTTCCGTGAGCGCGTCGGGGAACTGCTGCTCAATACAGTCCTGCTGATGCTGGCCACGGTGCCGTTGTGCCTCGTGCTCGGAGTTGGCGGCGCCTGGCTGGTGGAACGTACAGGCTTAAGCGGCCACCGGGCCTGGGCCGTGGCGCTGGCGGCGCCGCTGGCCATTCCCGCCTTCGTCAACAGCTATGGCTGGGTTTCGGCCATACCGTCCCTTGGCGGGCTGTGGTCCGGTGTGCTGATCACAACCCTGTCCTACTTCCCGCTCGTCTATATTCCCGCGGCCGCCGCCCTCAGCCGGCTGGACCCGGCGATCGAGCAGTCCGCCGCTTCGCTGGGCCTCGGGGCCTGGCGGTCGTTCTTCCGGGTGGTCCTGCCGCAGTTGCGGATCGCGATGACCGGCGGGGCGCTGTTGGTGTCGCTGCATTTGCTGGCTGAGTACGGCGCCTTCGCCATGATCCGGTTCGACACGTTCACGACGGCCATCATGATCCAGTATCAGTCCACCTTCAACGGCACCGCCGGCAACATGCTGGCCAGCGTCCTGGTTTTCCTCTGCCTCCTTCTGCTGCTCGGGGAAGTCCGCAGCCGCGGCAATGCCCGGTACGCCAGGGTCGGTTCCGGGGCCCAGGCCCGGGCCATCCGGCTGCCCCTTGGCCGCTACCAGCTTCCAGCCCAGCTGTCCCTGCTCGCGGTCACGGCGCTGGCCTTCGGTCTTCCGCTGACGTTCGTACTGCGCTGGATCTTCGCCGGCGGGGCGGATATCTGGACCGCGGCGGAGTTCGCGCCAGCCCTGCTGCATACCGTGATGTACGGACTCACCGGGGCCCTTGCCACCACCGTGGTGGCGTTCCCGCTGGCATACCTGGCGGTCCGGTACCCGAGCCCGTTCAGCAAAGCCCTGGAACTCTCCAACTACATCACCAGCTCCCTCCCCGGGATCGTCGTCGGGCTGGCCTTCGTGACGGTAAGCATCAGGGCCGTGCCCAGCCTCTATCAGACTTCGGCGCTGCTGGTTGCAGCCTACGTGCTGCTCTTCTTGCCGCGGTCGCTGGTCAACATCCGTTCGGGGCTGGCCCAGGCTCCCAAGGAACTCGACGAGGCCGCCCAGGTGCTGGGGAAACCCCCGCTGCTGGCCTTTATCCGGGTGACGCTGCGACTCACGGCGCCGGCGGCGGCCGGCGGTGCCGCGCTGGTCTTCCTCGGGATCGTCAACGAACTCACGGCAACCTTGCTGCTCTCGCCTAACGGCACCCGGACCCTGGCCACGGAGTTCTGGAGCAAGAGCAGCGAGATCGACTACGCCGGCGCAGCACCCTATGCCCTGCTGATGATCCTGATCTCGGCCCCCATGACGTATCTCCTTTTCCAGCAGTCCAAGAAAGCAGCCGGCCAGTGACCAAGACCAGTTCCCCCCGGCTCCCGGAACCGCGCGTTGCGCCCTCCGTCGCCTCCACGACCAACAGCCACTTGGAAATTGACGCGGTGACCAAGAACTTCGGTTCGCAGTCCGTTCTCAAAGGCGTCAATTTGTCCGTCGCCAAGGGCGGAACGACGGCGATTGTGGGCCCGTCGGGTTCCGGAAAAACCACGCTGCTGCGGCTGATCGCCGGATTCGAGCACCCGGATACCGGGAGCATTTCCCTGAACGGAAACAAGGTGGCCGGCGACGGCGTGTGGGTTCCGGCGCACAAACGCCATGTCGGCTATGTGGCCCAGGACGGCGCGTTGTTCCCGCACCTGAGCGTCGGGAAGAACATCTCCTTCGGCCTTGATCCAGCCAAGCTGCCGGGTGGGAGCCGCGGCGTCAAGGACCGCGTCGCGGAACTCCTGGACATGGTCTCGCTGGATCCCGCGATGGCCAAGCGCAAGCCCCACCAGCTCTCCGGCGGCCAGCAGCAGCGTGTGGCTTTGGCCCGCGCCCTCGCCCGTGAACCGGAACTGATGCTGCTCGACGAGCCGTTTTCCGCCCTCGATGCCGGGCTGCGGGTCGCCACCCGCCGCGCCGTCGGCAAAGTGCTGAGCGACGCCGGCGTCACGACGATCCTGGTGACCCACGACCAGGCCGAGGCCTTATCCTTCGCCGATCAGGTGGCCGTTATGCGCAGCGGGAAGCTCGCGCAGATCGGCAATCCCTTTGTGGTCTACACGCGCCCTGCCGACCGTGCCACCGCGGAGTTCCTGGGTGACGCCGTCATCCTCGAAGCCTGGATGGAAGGTTCGCTGGCCACGTGTTCCCTCGGCGGCATCCCGGTCCGTCGCCCCCCGGCTCAGGGAAGGGTTCAGCTGATGCTGCGCCCCGAGCAGATCCGGATCGCGGAGGACGGACCCATCCGCGGCGTCGTCGTGGACACCGACTACTTCGGCCCGGAGACCACGGTGCGGCTCAAGCTGGCGGTGCCGCCCGTCCTTGCCGCAGGCGCCGTGGCCGACCACCGCTACCCCGGCGGCGGCGAAATCATCACCATCCGGCACTGGAACGCCTCAATTGCCCGGCCCGGAACTGAGCTGTTCCTGCGCGTGGTCGGCGAGGCCGTGGCCTTCCCGATGGAGGACACGGCCGCCGGCTAGAGGTCCCGGGCGGCACATGTCCTGAGCGGCACGGGCTCGCGGGGGTGCGGCATCAAAGTGGAAAGCTGACTGTGCAGCCGGCGCTGGACGTCGGACCGCATGAGCCATAAGAGCCGTACGGCCCGTTATGGGGCCGCCGGGCGGGCGGGTGCCGGCCACATGCGGCCGCGCGGTCCGCCGGCGCGTCGAAAAAATCGGTTCGGGGCGGCCGGGCCCGGTCCGGCGCTTGAACGCGGGTGCGTCCGGGCGCCTGAACCAGCGGGCGCCTGGACTAGCGGGCGCTCGGACTAGCGGGCGCCGGCGAGCTGCAGGTCCGCGCCAGCGTTCGGCGCGGAAGGGAACATCTTGGCGCCAAGCGCACCCAGGTGTTCCGCGAGGGCGAACTCCGGGCGGCCCGGGTTGGCCTCAAGCCGGGCCCGCAGGAGGTCCCTGGCCGGAGCCTGTTCCGGATCGTCCCCCGCCAGGACGATGCCGATGATCATGAGGGTTTGCTGACGAATGCCGGGAGTGCCGCCCTCATCGGGCTCACCCGTAAGGGTGTCCAGAAGGCGCTCTGTCTCGTTCCGTACCGGCAATGAAGATGGCTGCAACGACATGGCTATTCCTTTGTTCCCGGGTCCGGCTGAGTCCAGACCACTCACGGACGCCCGGTTCCCTGCAAGGAGACCCCCAATGCCAGGAACCCGAATGGCCGTACAAGAAACGTATCCCGGACCCGCGGAACGGTTCCGAAGGGAAGTAGCAGGTTTTCCCAAGGCTTTCCACACCGGCGCTCGGGATGCCCTCCGGGCCGGCTGCCATATGCGTAGGGATGCCGCCTCCAACGCCCGGCGGACTCCGCGGGAAATCAGGCCGTCACGGCTCCCTGAGCCGCCTGGCCTGCGGATACGGCGTCTCGAACCGGGCGAGCATCGCCACAATTCCGGCCATCTTCCGGTTCCGCGCGTCAGCCCCCTGGACGGCGTTTATGCGGTGGATCAGCGCGAGCCGGTTGACGGACGTCAGCGCATCGAACATTGCCTGTGCCCGGGGCACCGCCGCGATCGCCGCGGCCAGGTCCTCCGGCACCTGCGCGGTGGCAGCGCCGGAATACGCGGTTTCC